>NZ_KV821841.1:0-2757 GCF_001815755.1 Rothia sp. HMSC061C12 | reverse complement strand
GACCGTTGTTCGGTCACCGCCACAACTGTTTTTGCGCGGGTTTATGCGTGAGTGGACTTATGGGCGGGAGCTGCTGGGGGTTTGGGGCTGGGCCTTCCACTGCTGGTAGGCGCTTGTGGCGAGGAATCGTGCACGGTTGCCGTCGCTGAGCGTCTTGATGTCTGCGGGGGCTGCCTCGTACCACTTTTCGTAGAGACGAATAATCATCTCGGGGTAGGCGGCTTCTTCCAGGTCTGCGCGGTGGGGAATGAATTCGTTGCGGTTCTTGATGTCTCGGTACTCGCTACCGGCGAAGGGGTCGGTGAGTCCGACGCTGGGCTGAGCGTTGTAGGCATCGATGTTTTGAACGTATTCAGGGAGGGTGCTCCGCCCTGCTTTGAGTGCGGCGTGGCACTTGCTGTCGATTTCGCTGGGCTCAATGATGTGGCCGCCGTCTGCGAGGATGTGCCGGTATTGGATGTACGCGGGGTACTGTTCATCGGTGCGTGGGACGGGCTTGGCGGCTTCTGCTGATGCGAGATCTTCAGCGGAGTATGAGGAGCAGCTGATGTGCGGCGTGGTGCTTGCCGTTGCTGAGGCGCTCGCCGTGGAGGGTGAGGAGGTGCTGCTTGCCGCGGTGTTCGCACCACCGCAGGCGGCGAGGAACAGGGGCAGGGTTAAGAGAGCGGCACCGTATCGCAGTGCGCTATAGCGGGGGTTCGAGGTCCTGGAATTCAGGGTCATGATGTCACCTCATTGTGGGCTGGAGCATACTGAGTTGCCCCTCAATATACAGGCAGTTTTGATACATGGTCAAGAGAAAAATATGTTTATTTTTTAAAATCCAACATCTCGGAAGAAAATCGATAAACAAGTTTGTTCAGCGCCTTGACTTGCGTAAATACGGATACCATCGGGTTCTTAAGGCAACCATGGTACCAAAACACCAGCATCAGATATTGTTATTTGCCTGATAATCAGCAGAAGCCAACATGCCCAGAAGAGCGCGGTTAGAGCGCCCTTTATGCAACCTCGAACTCCGTAAAAGCCTGCGCCTCAACGGTCCATCGCTACTGCAGGAGGAAATAGATAAGTCCCCTAACGTATTCCCAGAGCAGCACCGAGAGGACGCACTGCGCAACAAATGCGGCTACAGCTGCGAGGGTTGGTATCCAGTAGCTACGCTTAGAACATGCAATAAAAACTGCTATAAAAATAACGCATGAGACAATATCGGGACCCAATAGAATGAATGCCTGTAGATCATATGGCCACAATATTCCATGCATATATTCTGTAGGAACTTTACATGAACTTAAGATATTGCCTTTTAAAATTTCATAAGTCCCATACATTTTAAAAACTAAATATAGCGACGCAATCCAAAAAATGCCTATGCGAAGCTTTACACCCAGCCATATACTAAAGATCTGCCACAAGCTAGCTAATACAACTCCCACCACGAAGAAGGGTATATAGTCGAAATATGCACTTTGCCACCTATCACATGGCGAGACAAATCCATTGAACTCTATATACAGGCTAGTTGGGAAAATATAGAAAAATTGCAATACAATGAGAAACAAGATATATAAAATTATTTTCTCATTTACGGCAAACATCTTATAAGTAGAATTCATGATGCCATTTCCTTTCAGTAGCATAAAACGCTAGTAGCGGAACACCGAATACATAGCCTCAATGTTGTTTTTCTTATCTACTAAGCCCCAAAACCAAAGCTAAAACAGTAAGTGACCCGCAAAATCTCCGCACTCTTACCCTATCTACCTCATGTTTAAGCAGGTCAGAACCTTAAGACTACTGGGTAGCACACCTTGTGTCTAGAGTGTTGGTTTTAAACTAAGATGGTATTTTCCATTGACCACATATCAAATATTTGGGTATGTTTAGACGCAATATATCGTTCCATCCCTCTTGTGAGGTGGTCTCATGACCCACACCCCTGTTTTTCTTTCGTTCCGTTCCAGCGGTCTACGACGCAGTGCCGCGCTGGCGATTCTCCCCCTGCTTCTTGCCTCCTGCGGTAGCTCCACCAGCACGGCATCAAACACTCCCGCACCCTCGAACACAACCGTGGCTTCATCCCCGTCAGCTTCAAGCGCCGCCGGGTCCGCTTCCTCTTCCGCGGCGAAGAAGAGCTCCACCCCCTGCCTTGAACCTGACGAAGCCACGAAAGCTCAAACCCTCAAGCAGCAGGAAGCCATTAGCGCCGACCGTGGTACTGCGCTCCCCTCCTACGTCTCCGCGCGGCATGTTGTGCGCAACCAGGCGAACTTCCCCACCCGCGCCGAAGCTGAATCAGCAGGAGCCGAGTGCCTGGCACTGTACGAGAAGAACAAGGCTGATCACGCCTACGCCGCAGCGTGGGTGCGCGCTATCGATGACAATAACGTGGCAAGCGGAAAGGTAGCCTCCGGCCCGCGCGCTGATATCCAGAGCGCAGACCCCTACAAGGCAAGCAACTACGTCGATATTCGAGAGGGTAAGGAGTACTTCCCAACCCGACAGGAGCTGCTCGCGGCAAACTACCCTGAGAACTACATTGTTGCTTTTGAGTTGTGGGCGCAGCAGGCACCAGCCGATGTGAAGCAGAAGAGCGACGCGAACCGTGCGGCCGCTAAGGATACTCGTTGGTCTGAGGTGGTAACCCTGCCCAGCCCCGACAACCCTGTCTAATCGAACCCCGTCTAACCTGAGTCTGTCTCATCTTAAAAATAGTTGTGGCGGTGACCGTTGTTCGGTCACCGCCACAACTGT
>NZ_KV821840.1:16030-21985 GCF_001815755.1 Rothia sp. HMSC061C12 | reverse complement strand
GCGCCGATGGTACTGCACTTTTGTGGGTGTGGGAGAGTAGGTCATCGCCGGTTTATTTTTGAAGAAGACCCCGTATCGAAAGATACGGGGTCTTTTGTTGTATTCGCTGATGCGAGTGGCAGATTCGGCATGGGCGCCTCGTGAAGCTGGCGTATTGTGCGCGCTACGAATTGGCAGCTGGGGCTGTTCCTTCTCGACGCTCAAGCGTGCGCCGCTATAGAAAACCAGCTACCGCAGAGAACTTGTGCCGCCGAAACCCCAGTACTGTAACCCCAGTGCCGCAAAAACCCACAGGGGCATCCTGTACGGGTAGCTTGGTGATCCAAATGAGGTCTGAATAATAAAGGTGTGTCACAAAAAGAAAGCTGGGAGGTTCCTGAAAGTGAACACTTGGTGAACACACTTTAGGCTCTTGATGGATATAATCACCCTTCTCCCCCGCACTCTCGCATAAGCCACATAAACCAACTTAAGCATTCCGATGGGTGCACCCTTTTTTCCGCGGAATATCGGGAGAGTTTCCCCTGAAATATGGGCTCTATAGTAAAACCCTCACGGAAACCCGCTCAATACTGTGGGTTTATCTGTTATTTCGTGTTAATTCGGAATACTTTAGATTTCGCGAAAACCGACAGATAATTTTCTTGTGACTACAGAACTCATTATTCTCGTGATCGTGGTGCTGACCGCGCTCGCCTTCGACTTTACGAATGGCTTCCACGACACCGGCAATGCGATGGCAACCTCCATCGCCACCGGTGCGCTGAAGCCTAAGACCGCCGTGGCGCTGTCTGCGTCCCTGAACCTCGTTGGCGCGTTCCTCTCTGTTGAGGTGGCGCGTTCGGTCGGTAGCGGCATCGTGAACCTGGACCGTATCGATGTAACAACGGACGGTCCGGCATTGATGCTCATCGTCTTTACCGGTCTGGTGGGCGGTATCCTCTGGAATGTTTTGACCTGGCTTCTGGGTCTTCCCTCATCCTCGTCGCACGCTCTGTTTGGTGGCCTGATTGGTTCGGCTATTGTCGCGATCGGCTTTGACGGCGTGCAGTGGATGGGCGTTCTGTCCAAGATTATTGTTCCCGCGGTCCTCTCCCCCGTTATTGCGGCTATTGTGGCGGCAACCGGCACCTGGCTGGTCTACCGTATTGCTGCTCCGGTGGCTGATGATCGTAAGCACGGCGGCTTCCGCAAGGGACAGGTTGCAACCGCGTCCCTGATGTCTCTGGCGCACGGTACCAACGACGCGCAGAAGACCATGGGCGTGATCTTCCTGGCTCTGGTTGCTTCGGGCACTCTGAGCAACGATGACGCAATCCCCTTCTGGGTGAAGGCTTCCTGTGCGCTCGCGATTGCTCTGGGTACTTACCTGGGCGGTTGGCGTATTATCCGTACCCTCGGTAAGGGCATCGTCGAGGTGGATACCCCGCAGGGTGTTGCTGCTGACGGCGCATCCGCTGCGATTATTCTGACCTCGTCCCACTTCGGTATGGCGCTGTCCACCACTCACGTGGCATCCGGTTCGATTCTGGGTAGTGGTCTGGGTCGTAAGGGTGCTGAGGTTCGCTGGTCTGTTGCTGGCCGCATGGTGGTTGCTTGGCTGATTACCCTGCCGGCTGCCGCTATTGTGGGTGCTCTGACCTGGCTGATTGGTCACGGCCTGAACGCTCTGACCGGCACCCAGTTTGTTGGCGAAATGACCGTGTTCGCTCTGCTGGTGATCTTCTGCTTCCTGATGTGGCGTCATTCCCAGAAGGACAACATTGACGCTTCGAACGTGACTGGCGACTGGGATGAAAAGGAAGGCGCTGCAGTCACCAGCGCTGACGCATCCGCAGATCAGATTCTTGCTACTGAGAAGGCAGGTTCGTAGCCGTGGAATATCTGATGGACATTGTGAACAAGGTTATTCCGGTGCTGATTGCCGGTTTGTTCTTCGGTGCGGGCCTTCCGGCGCTGTATGCGTTCGGTCTGCGTCTGCTGGCTGGTCGTACCGAGTACACTGCGGACGGCAAGCTCGTTGAAATTGAGCCTCCGGGAACGGTGGCGAAGATTGCCGCGTCCTGCATTTTTGCTATTATCGTAGCAATCGTAATCATCGGTATTCTCTGGGTCGCTAAGGACTTTATCGACCACACTTTCGGCTGGAATATCTTCGGCGTAACCGGTGGAGGCCACTAATCCCGTGAACACTAAATTGCATATGATGACTGCTTCGAAGGAGGGGCTCGATGCCTGATAAGAGCATAATCTCTCGAGTAATCGACTGGCTGAGCGTCGGGTATCCCAAGGATGTTCCGGTGCAGGACCGCGCGGCAGTGATGGCTATTTTGAAGATGCGTCTGACCGATGAGCAGCTGCAGGAAGTTGTTCGCCAGCTCATGCAGTCTCGTGCTGCTCGTGGCGAGGCATACGTGAGTGACCAGCGCATTAACGAGTACATTCGTCGAGTGGTGGATCATACCCCGACCCCGCAGGATATTGACCGCGTCGCTAAGATTCTGGGTGCGCACGGCTTCCTGATTGCGGAGAACCATGTGAATGAGGACGCTGAGCCTACGGCTGGCGGTACCGAGTACGTGACCTATGATGATCCGACGACCGGCGAGATTCGTATCGCCGAGTTGGCTGCTGAGTCGGCTAATATTCCGGCTCCGAACGCTACTGCTGCGCAGGACGACTAAATAGCCTGCGGTGAGAGTTGAGAACTCTCATGAAGCTTGTGACCTATGGGGTGGACTGAAGTCCACCCCATAGGTTTTCTTTATGCCCTTCGAATGCTGCGCCGCGGGTTGTCGGCATGTGCATAGGTGCGGGCGGTATCCTAGAGAGACTCACTCCCTCAAACTAATGGCGGGCTTTGTGCTCGCCCTAAAACTGGAGAATCTGTGTCTTCTTCACCTACTCCTGAACCCGAAAACTCTCACCTTACGTCCACTCAAGAACCCTCTCAGGGCGTTTCTGAGGCGGCACCCGTCGCCGCTGAGGAATCCTCCGCTAAGAGCTCTTCAATCCGTGTAGATGCCGCTAAAGAGGCTATTGCCGAGCAGGCGCGCCGCCTCGTGGTTCCTCGCCGTTCCCTGCTTCTGACCGGTGGCGTGATTGCTGCCGCCGGGGTGCTTGCCGCGATGCCGCAGATTGCCGCCACCGGTGTTCTGGGTGAGGACGCTGCGGTGGTGGTTTCAAACGAGAAGCTGTTGGCGCGCCGTGAGCGTCTGGTTCGCGAGAATATTGATACCCGCTACCTGAAGATTGAGTCGCTGGGGCGTATCTATGTGGGTCAGGGGCGTACTGAGCAGGATCTGCGTCTGGTGGGTTCTTTCTCCCTCACGGAGGCGGCGCAGGCTGATTTGGCGGCGGCTGCTACGGCGCTGACGAATCTGTCCGTTTACGGCTCTTTGCACCGGCTGAGTGTCACCTATGGCGGCGTGGACTCGGCGAATGACCCGCAGAACGTTGCTAACACCGCTACGGATGCGCCGGTGGGCCCGCTGCGCGTCAATGATTCGGCAACTCTGAAGGAAGAGCAGTGGCTGAAGGTGCTGACCGCTAACGCGGCGCTGGGTACTAATGCGAGCTACGCTCAGGTGAGTCTGCTGGCGGATGAGCTGCGCCTGAACGCCGTTGTGATTGATGAGAACTATGAGTCCCTGCTGAAGCGCTTCCGTGCGCTGGCTGAGCTGGATCTGAAGAACGAGCAGGTGCAGCAGATTCACCTGAATATTCAGTTGGCTCCGGATAAGGCGCTGACCCTGCCCTCGGGTGCGCAGTCGAAGATCTCGGTGAGCGTTGCGGAGTCTTCACGTGTGGCAACGGTGGCTGATGTGCTGTCGAAGGCTGCCACGAAGAAGGAGCTGAACACTTTGGCCTCGTTCTCGCTGGTGTGGAATGCTCGTGAGAAGTACCCCTCGGCGAGCCAGTGGGATGCGTTCAAGCTGGGCTTCAAGGCGCCGGAATCGAAGGAGGAGTCTGCGAAGGAGGCGCAACGCACTGCGGTTCGTAAGTACCTGCAGGAAGTTAGTGGCCCCCTGCAGGCTCTGACGAAGCGTGAGGCAACAGTGCCGGGTGAGGTTATTACCTAAACCCCTCAGTAATGTGATGGGTCTAACTAAAAAAATGTGCCTGGGGATTTGGTGAAGCCACAAAAGGTGTTATAGACTAGTAGAGTACCGCGGGGGCGTGGCGCAATTGGTAGCGCATCTGCTTTGCAAGCAGAGGGTTAGGGGTTCGAGTCCCCTCGCCTCCACTTTCCGGTGATTATAGCAAGAGGGAAACGCCTGGCTCCATTCCGAACCCAGAAGCTAAGACTCTTAGCGCCGATGGTACTGCACTTTTGTGGGTGTGGGAGAGTAGGTCATCGCCGGTTTATTTTTGAACCGAGAACCCCATGTCGAAAGACATGGGGTTCTTTGTATATCCGGGTATGTTAGGGGAAATACCGCAGGGTGCACCCGGGGAGATTCAGTGCTCTATCTTTAGCTCCTCCTCTCGCCCCTGTCCCCCCTAAAAAACAAACACCCCGAAAAAATAAACTAATAGCCGCCCGCCAGAGCATTACACTCTAGCGGGCGGCTATCTCTCATAAAGCGCTCCCTCACGCCGCCAGCGGCGCCTCAGAAAGCCTTAGAGAAAAAGATACGGGGAACCCCACGCTTATGCGTTCTTCCAGGGATCCTCCACGGGACGAGCTGCGTTGTAAGCTGCTGCGCCTGCAACACCCAGAGCAACCAGCAGGCCCAGGAATGCCAGGCCCTTACGGGGGCGCTTGCCGCCGTTACGCTCAATACGAGCCAGTTCCTTCTCAGCGGCGCGAACGGTCTTCGCGGTAGCCTTACGAGCCTTCTTCAGAGCCTTCTTGTTGCCGGTCAGCTTCTCAGCGAACATCTCAGCGGTCTTGCCTTCCAGCGCGGACTCAACAGCAGCCAGGGAAGAGACAACAGCCTGAGCCTTAGCAGCCTTGCGTGCCTTGCGCTTCTTGCAGCAGAACATGGGGTGACCTCCATCGGTTGAAATGCGCCAGCGGCCAGAAAACGCCGCAGCGCGCGTAGTGTTCACCTCTCAGGATATTCAATTCCCGCCCAAAAAGCCCGCCCAACGGTGCGCCCGGGGCGAAAAAACATGTTAGATGGCGAATGAGCGCCGCCCCGTGCCACAATAGAGCCATGACTAATGCAACTGCTAAGGCAACTATCCACACCAACTACGGTGACATCGTCGTCGAGCTCTTCGGCAACCACGCACCGCTGACTGTTGAGAACTTCATCGGCCTCGCTGACGGCTCCCGTCAGTGGAAGCACCCCCGCACCGGTGAAATCATGAACACCCCCCTGTACAAGGACGTCGTGTTCCACCGCATCATCAAGGACTTCATGATTCAGGGTGGCGACCCCCTGGGCATGGGCGTTGGCGGCCCCGGCTACCAGTTCAAGGACGAGATTCACCCCGAGCTCTCCTTCTCCAAGCCCTACCTGCTGGCAATGGCTAACGCAGGCCCCGGCACCAACGGTTCTCAGTTCTTCATCACCACCGTTGAGACCCCCTGGCTGAACGGCCGCCACACCATCTTCGGTGAGGTCACCGACGAGGCATCCAAGAAGGTTGTTGACGCTATTGAGAGCGTTGAGACCGGCTTCCAGGACCGCCCGGTCAAGGACGTTGTCATCTCCTCGATCGACATCGAAAAGCTCTAATAAACCCCATCAGAAAGCTCATACGAGCATTCTGCTGAAGGTGTTGAGAAAACACGTATAGTTCAGGGGCCCGCCAGGATTCTTCCGGTGGGCCCCTGCGCTTATATGCCCGCGCGCGCCATCCCCCGCACACCACCCCGGTTGATCCGGTACACAACCCCTGGAGGTTCAGTGGAGAACTTTCCCAACTACGCAGGCTACGGGCAGACCCCTACCGTCTGCGTCAACCACCCCAACCGCGTTAGCTACGCCCAGTGTGGGCGCT
>NZ_KV821840.1:0-15930 GCF_001815755.1 Rothia sp. HMSC061C12 | reverse complement strand
TGCAACCGAACAGTCTGCGGCGAATGCCAGGTAGCTCTGGATGTGGGCATGGTCTGCCCCGACTGCTACCGCGACCTCACCGGTGGTAGCTCGAAAGCACAGGGTTCGAAGGCAAAAGGCTCGTTCCTGGCGCGCCACTGGCACATTACGTACACGCTCATTCTGCTGAACGTCGCGATGTACGGTCTGCAGCAGATCATTCCCAATGAATGGGTGGTTAGGCATGGCAACATCTGGTGGCCCTACGTCCAGCACGGCGAGTACTACCGCATCATCACCTACGGTTTTCTGCATATGCAGAATGACCCGATGCACCTGGTGTGGAACATGATTAACCTCTTCATCTACGGCGTGTCCCTCGAACGCATGATGGGGCGCTGGAAGTTCCTCCTCGTGTACCTGGGCTCTATCGTCTTCGGCGCCCTCGGCGTGTACGTGCTGGCGTCTGACACCAGCGTGGTGGGTGCCTCCGGTGGTCTATTCGGCCTCATGGGCTCTTTCTTGACCCTGCTAATCATCAGGAAGCAGAAGGACACCGCACGAGTGTTCGTCATGATTACTGCCCCGAACATCATCTATAGCATTCTGACCCCCTCGAATATCTCCCACGCATGCCATGCGGGTGGTTTTGTCGGTGGTGTGCTGTTGACACTGCTGTTTGTCCCGCTTGTGGATAAGCCCGAGCCTCCTCAACAGCAGAGCCCGCAGCAATGGCAAAACGGCAGGTACTAAGCCTGAAAATACGTGAAAAATCTTCGGAAAATCCGGCACGAAAATCTTTGGAGAGGCAGTGGAGAACTTTCCCAACTACATGAATTACGGGCAGAGCCCCACGGTCTGCGTCAACCACCCCGACCGCGTTAGCTACGCCCAGTGTGGGCGCTGCAACCGAACAGTCTGCGGCGAATGCCAGACGGCGCAGGGCGCGGGTGTAGTATGCCCCGACTGCTACCGTGACCTAAATGGATTCGCCTCGAGCCCGACGCGTTCCTTCATCGCCCGGCACTGGCATATTACGTACACGCTCATTCTGATTAACGTCGTGGTGTACGGTCTGCAACAGATCATTCCATTCCGTTGGGTGTACAACCTCGGCGCGATGTCGGGTCCCAGTGTTCACCGCGGTGAGTACTACCGCTTGATCACGCACGGTTTTTTGCACTCGCAGAATGACCCGATGCACCTGGTGTGGAACATGATTTACCTCTTCATCTTCGGTGTATCTCTCGAACGAATGATGGGGCGTTGGAAGTTCCTCTTCGTATATATGGCTGCTACCCTGGGCGCTGGCTTCAGCGTGTATATCTTCGACTACTACAGTCGCACCGTGGGTGCCTCAGGCGGTGTGTATGGCCTCTATGGTGCCTTCTTCGTGATTCTGCTTCTCAGGAGGCAAAAGGACACAGCACGCCTCTTTATGCTACTCATCGGCATTGATGTGGTGCAGAGCCTCTTCCACCCGCATATTTCCCTCGCGGGACACTTTGGCGGTCTTGTCAGCGGCGCACTAGCAACCCTGCTGATTATCCCGTTCGTGAAGAAACCCGAGTCCTCGAATCCGCCGCCGCAGAGCCCGCAGCAGTGGCTCAACGGCAGGTATTAAGCCTGGAAAACCGCGGAAATCCGGTGCAGAGACACGTTATCCACAGCAGTTTTCCACACTGTGTATAACTACATTCGTGTAATTCCACGAGTGTGAGTACATGTTAAAAACCTGTGGATACAGGCTAAAACAACCGAATTACACGGGGTGAATTACACGGGTGTAAGAGTTTTCCCCAGATTTCTCCACAGATGTGGAAAACCTTAAATACCAGGATGTGTGTAATTACAAAAAATTTCGGCGCGAAGCGCCGGATACAACAAAAAGTGCCCGGAAGGATCAACCTTCCGGGCACTTTCACGTATCGAGCCCCTCACGGGGCGAAGAAGCAGCGGGCGCGAACCTAGTTCGCCTGAGCCTCCGCCTCCTCAACCTCCTCGGGAGTAAGCTCCACGCCGGTGTACAGGCGGAACTGCTCAGCAGCCTGCAGAGCAATCACCTCACCGCCGTGAATAACTTCCTTACCCGCCGTGCGAGCCGCACGAATCAGCGGAGTCTCAACGGGCATCGCCACCACGTCAAAGACCACCTGAGCCTCAGCAATAGCCTCTTCGGGGTAGGACAGCTCCTCGCTCTCCTCACCGCCAGCCATGCCAATCGGGGTCACGTTCACCAGAATCGGTGCACGCAGGTTACCCACCTCCGGCGCCCACGCGTACTCGTAACGCTCAGCCAGCGCGCGGCCGGTCTCCTCGTTACGGGCAATAATCATGCCCTGCGAGAAGCCCGCATCAAAGAACGCACCAGCCACAGCCGCAGCCATACCGCCCGAACCGCGCAGCAGGAACGGCAGAGACGGATCCACATTATGCGAACGCAGCAGGGAGGCCACCGCAATCACATCCGTGTTGTACGCCTTCAAGAAGCCGTCAGTGTTCACAATCGTGTTCACCGCACCAATAACCGCAGCTGAGTGGTCCATATCGTCCATCAGCGGGATAACAGCCTGCTTAAACGGCATAGACACCGAGCAGCCACGAATACCCAGAGCACGTACGCCGGCGATAGCACCCTCAATGTCGGTGGTGGTCATCGCCTTGTACAGGTAATCCAGACCGTGCTTCTCGTACAGGTAATTGTGGAACTTAATGCCGTGATTCGACGGGCGACCAGACAAGGAAATGCAGACCGTCGTATCGCGGTTCAGCGCCGGGCGAGTCATCTTAAGCCTCGCCGCCAGCGTCGAGAGTGTTCTGGATCAGCTTCTTCACCTTGTTGCGGCTCACCAGGTCAGCGACCACAAAGTGGGTGTCGCCGGTATCCACGGTGGGGACGGTTGCGTTGCCGTCGTTGAGGGACTTCACGTGCGCTTCAGCCTGCGGATCCTCCCAAATGTTGACCCAGGTAGCGTGGTCGCCCAGCTCGCCCAGCTTAGAATCCAGAGCCTCGCAGTAGGGGCAGCCGGGGCGCCAATAAATGACGACGCCGCCATCCTTCATGACCTCGCGTGCCTTCTGCTGATCGGACTGCTGACGTTCAAACATAGTTCCTCCATAAACAGGGTGCTCCGCGGTCTCCAGGAGGCGCTAAAACCTGCCTGAGGGCGCAGCTCAATAAGTTGATGTATCAAGCATAGCCTGAGTACGTAGGTGCGGGGGAGAGGCCCTCATCGGGCGAACGCCCGCGCCGCACCCCGGCAACCCGCACAGCACTCCCGCAGAAGCCTTCACCCTGCGCCCCAGAAGCCTTCCCCCGCGCATTAACGGCATACGCCCCACACCAAGGTTGCCGGACCAATGATGCGGGGCGTATACAGTTCGCGAGAAAGCGCGAGCACTTGTGCTGAGTAAGAGTAAAAGAAGAGTGAAAACAGGCTACCAGGCGGTAACCGAAGCTGAGCAATATGCCGAGTGAGTCGGTGAATGAAAGAACCCAGGCGGGGCAGAACGCCCCATTATTCGAGAGAGATGTTGAGTGAAAGCCGTTGAGTGAAAGCCTGTGATGCAAACCCAGGGAAATGGCGCCCTACCCCATGAGGAAGCGAGGCAGGGCGCCAATCCAAAGGAGGCTGTCGCCTTACTTGCCGAACTTCTCGGTCAGCTTGGAGACGTTCTCGGTCACGACCTCTTCAACCTTGGCAACGTGCTCGTCGGTGACGACCTCCTTGCCAGCCTTCTCGTTGATGACTTCCTGAGCCTTGTCGAGGCCCTGCTCAACGGTGCCCTTGATATCGAAGCCCATGGGGGCCTCCTTTCTGCGCTTTCGCGCTCTAAAGCCTCACTCTTGGTGAGGTACCTGCCCGGGGCGGGCAGAAAACTGGAGTGTGATGCTTTGGTGGACGAAACCTGCAAGCTGGGCTTGTATGTGACGGTCGAACCCAGTGTAGATGCTATCCATATGCCGGACTATGCGCATCGAAACTTTACAGCTCACGGATTGCGTCCGTCGATAAGTGTACATACCCGCGAAGGCAAGAAAAACCACCCTCAGAAAACGTGGCGCCACTTTTGACCAACGACCAAAAAATTATGGCTTATCAGCGCGTTATTGCAGGGGATAACCGGAGGAAAATTGCAGAAACTCGCAGGAAACTTCCAGCTATGAATATTGTTCAAAACCCCGAAAAAACGCCCCTGTGACACCCCGCCGATTTATGACAGACCTCAGCGCCCAACCCTACAACACCGGAATATCCGTAGGATCAGCGCCCGCAGCCCAATCATGAGACGCCGCAAAACCAGCAACCATCGGCAAAAAACGAGGCGCCGCATAGCCGCGCACAGCATACGCAGTCGCCACCGCATCCGCGGCAGCCTCCAGCTGAGAGGTCGGAATCAGCGCCATCACCGCGCCACCAAAACCACCACCCACAATACGGGCACCCAACGCGCCCCGATCCAGGCACACCTGCACCGCATCATCAATCTCAGGGCGAGAAACACGCAACTCATCACGCATCGACACAAACGACTCCGTGAAAATACGGCCCGCCTCCTCAAACGCCGCAAAGCCCAACTCATCAGCATGCTGCAACAGATAGCTCGCACGACCCACCAGAGTCATATCGTGGAACGCATGACGCACCCAACCACGCGGGAACGAACACGGACGACCCGCGTCCTCCAGAGCATCCAAGGCACGATTCACCGAAGAATCCACCAAATCAGCACGCCACGCCTTTGCCGCACGCGCATCCATACCCGCACACGACAAATCCTCCGGTAGGGCATCACGCAAAAAACGCAGACCCAAAGCATCAGCGCACGCCTCAGACGCCGCACGACGAGCCGCAAAACCGCCATCCGTCAGCTCATGCGGAGTGTTCGTATCGATCACCAAAAAACTCAGGCCATGCTGGGCAATATCCACCGCAACCGGCTCAATCGAAAAATCACGGAAATCAATCACCAGAGCCTGCTCCGGATACGAACGCAACGACGCCGTCTGATCCAGGCCACCCGTATGCGCGCCAGCCACCTTATTCTCAGCCGTAATACACACCTGAGCCAGACGCGCACGCAACGCATCACTATCAGCCGGGGTAGCATCCGCCTGCGGGCACTCCTCACGCACCGGACACGAGAGCTCCAACAACGCCAACGCCGTCGAACACTCCAAAGCCGCCGAAGATGACAAACCGCCACCCACCGGAACACGAGAATTAATCAGCAGGTCAGCACCAAACTCATCGGGCAGCATAATATCCCTGCCACCCTCCTGATTCATCGCCCACGCAACACCCGCCACATAGGTGAACCAGCCCTTCAAATGACCCGGTTGAATATCGCGAATCACGACCGTGCGCTCATCGCCGGGCATCTGCAAAGAAGCCGCGCGCAACACGCCATCACGACGCAACGCACCCGCCACATAGGTGCGGTACGGCAACGGCATCGGCAGGCACGAGCCACCCAAAAAATCAATGTACTCGCCCAAAAGATTCAGACGCCCAGGCGCAGACCACACACCATCCGGCTCGTAACCATACGCAGTAATAAACTCCTCACGCACGCGCGCAATCTCCGCGCTATGGTCCGGAAGAGCCGCCCACTGGGCGGTAGCGGTCATCGACATGGAACACCTCTGATAAAGCCCAACAGGGCACTAAGACATAAACAACACCCCACCCGCACCAGATACACTCCGGGTACAAGCACGTGTCACCTCTAGACTAAAGCAGAAAACCAGCGAACATCGACTCAGCCGCCAAACCGCACCGGTATCAGCGTGCGGCAGGGCAGCCAAAAGCCAACGCACGCAAAAGCCCCGCACCCTACAAGGGGGCACGGGGCAACATACATAACTAATAAACCAACAGAAGGGCCAAGCGATTACGCATCCTGCGTGTAGGGCTCCTGCACCACCATCATCGAATCAATGGCAGAAAGCAGATCCTGGCGGTAACGGTTAAACGCATTCTCAATCAGAGGAACATCGCCGCTCGCCACAGCCTCCTGAGGCGAAATCAGCGGCAGAGTCTGATACTCCTCCACCAGGCTCAACGCAATATGAGTCAACAAACGAGCACGACGCAGCGCCTCCGCATGACCCAAACCAAGAGCCTGGAACTCATGAGCCATAGCCACCACCGGCTTCAACTCACGCGGGTGCAGAGTCAAACTCAAACGCACCACCTCAGGGCACTCACGAATCGGGTAGAGCAGGGAGAACAGAAGATCACCGCGGCGAATCATCGAAGCGCGAATAGCCTCCGGATTCGGCTCAGCCTCCTCAGACATCGACTTCGGGGCACGAGCCAGAATGTAATCCGCCAACAGAATGAGAAGCTGCTGCTTATTCTTCACGTGGTAGTACAGAGCGCCGGGAGCCACGTGAAGCTCCTGAGCGAGTCGGCGCATGGAAAGGTCCGCCAAACCGTAGGTCGCCAAGACCTCGTAGGCGGTATCTAGAATCTTTTCACGGGAAAGTACCACCCTTTCATTTTAGGGTGTTCAACTCTATATCTTGAGCAAGATGCACCCCGCGGCAAACAAAAACCCAACAAATACGCGGCACAAACCCAAAAAGCAATGTTGATTCTCACTCACCCGGAGCGAACGGTTCGCGTTTCATGAGCGCTTTTGCCACCAAAAACGCTTCAGCACACACAGAATAGGTAGCCGCCCACGCTCTCGGCATAAAATCACGTCTTAAACCGCCCAAAACCGCCAAGACAGGTAAACCTCGCGGGCGAACGCCCCAAAATCAGGTGTTTAATATTCGGTATGAGCAATGCATTTTCTGAACTAATCGAGCGCGCCACCGCAGGCGAAGGCCTCAACCGCGAAGAAATCCACACCCTCCTCGTGGACGGTGACGGACAGGACTTCACCCTTATCGAGGCAGCCTCCGTCGTGCGCCGCAACGAATTCCGCAACATGATTGCGATCCACACCGAAGATGAAGCACTCGCCGACGCCCTCGGCACCCGCTCCATCGCCGTGGACTCCTACGAAGTACTGGATATCTCCCGCGATATCGACTCCGAAGAACTCGCGGCAAGCATTGAACGTATTGCAGAATCCTCCGCCATCGGCGTGACCGTACTACTGCCCGAAAATGCAGTACCCATGATGCTCATGCGCGTGCTGTCCATCCTGCGTCTGGCAGCACCCGCCAAGGTCATCCACCTGCCCGAAGGCTACGAACAGTCCCTGCGCTCGCTGACCTCCCTCGCAATGCACGTGGTCAGCGCCATCACCATTACCGACGACATTGAGCAGTGGCCCATGGTCAACGAGGTACTCAAAGCACTGCGTCACGGCGGCATCGTCATCTCCGGCACCGGTGGACGCGACGCCCTCGCAGGCTACCTGCGTTACCTCTCCGACCTGGGTGTGGACCTCATGGGTCACCGCGATGCACGCGGCTCTGCCTGTGGCTCGGTTGACGGTGGCGGCTGCGGATGTGGCTCGGGTGGCTGCGGTAGCCACGATGAGTCGGCACCTTCCGCCGGTGGTTGCGGTTGCGGCTCGGGCGGATGCGGTTCCTCCGCTGAAGCTCCGGCTGAGGCTCACGGTCACTCCCACGGTGGTGGCGGTTGCTGCGGCGGCCACGACGAGCCCGAACCGGTCGTGGAGGAGGAAGCTCCCGCTGGCGGTTGCGGCTGCGGTGCTGGTGGATGCGGCTCTAAGTAATCCGCTAGAGGTAACTACCCCAAGCAATATATTCCAAATATAGAATTTTCCCCTGAATAACCTACTGAAAAGTGAGGATATTCAGGGGAAAACTCTATATTCCACATAAAGCATTAGGCTTAGAGGTAAACAACGCCACAATAAACGCTGCAGAACCCCCATATCCGAAAAGCGGAATGAGCCCCTCCGGTAGAGTAGAAAGACGTAGCCGACTAACCCTAGCCGCGCGAAAGGAACAACACCGGACCAATGTTTTACCTCTCCGTTATTGTCATCATCCTGATTGCGACCGTGTTCATGGTCAGCGTCGGTGACCGACTCAACCTCCCCTGGCCGGTCATGATGACCCTGCTCGGCACCGCCGCGCTCTTCATCCCCAACCGACCGGACATCACCATCGACAGTGACATCATCCTGCCAATCTTCCTTCCGCCGCTACTGTGGGCCATCGGCGTTAAATTCTCCTGGGGCACCCTGCGCCGCCGCTGGAGATCCGTACTGCTCTACTCGGTCCTTCTCACCACCGTCTCCGCCCTGGCAATTGCCAGCGCAGCCATGTGGTGGGTCCCCGGCATGACCATCGCCGTCGCCCTTGCCGTCGGTGCCGCCGTCTCCCCGCCCGACCCCGTCGCCGTGGAAGCAGTCGCTGAGCCCGTCGGCATTCCCCGCCGCCTCATCGGCACCCTGCAGACCGAAGGTAGCTTCAACGACGCTATCGCAATCGTTCTCTTCCACGCCGCAATCCACTCCATGACCAGCGGCCACCACATCGAGCCGCTCTCGGTCGCCAAGGACTTCGTGCTCGGCTCGATCCTCGCGGTCATTATTGGTTATATCTTCGGATGGCTCGGCGGCTACGTTCGCCAGCGCGCCCACGACGTGGTCACCAGCAACGCCGTGACCCTCGTGATCCCCTTCGGCGCCTACCTCGCTGCTGAAAGCGTGCACGCCTCCGGCGTTATTGCCGTGGTCATCGGCGCTATCCAGTTCACCAGCACCAAATACATGGCGGCACTCGAAGCGGAAGAACGCCTCTCCTCCACCTCCTTCTGGCAGATTATTGAGCTGCTCATGACCGGTGTCGCTTTCGGCCTCATCGGCCTGCAGGCAAGTAGTATCATCGCCACCGCCGACCCCTCCCGTATCGCAAGCCTCTTCGCTGACGGTGCCCTGGTCGCACTGGTCGCCATCCTGGTGCGCCTCATCTGGTTCACCATCGTCTGGCTGGCAGGACGCAAGAACCCCATCCACGAGGGTGCACCCGAAAGCTTTGCTGAAGTTATCGTTATGACCTGGTCCGGCATGCGAGGCCTCGTGACCCTGATTCTTGCCCTGTCCATCCCCGTGGTCAACGGCACCGAACAGGTACGCCAGGACGCCATCGTCATGATGCTCTCCGTACTCTTCTTCACCCTCGTGCTGCCCGGCCTGACCCTGCCCCTGCTCGTGAAGGTCCTTGGCGTGCAGGCTAACCATGAAGAAGAAACCGCCGTACCCGAGCTGCTCCAAATTGCGCAGGACGCCGCCCTTGAAGCGCTACAGGCTGAAGCGAAGGCAACCACCGACCCGGAAACCTACGCTCGCGTGAAGGAAATGTGCTCCGCCATTACCCGCCGAGACGAAATTAGTGAGGCACTGCCCGAAGAATACAAGCAGTACATGGAGAAACTTAAGGACAAGAGGAACGACTTTGTACGCCTGCGCGACGCCGCCCTCGTCGCCGCGCAGAATGAGGTCATTGCGGCGCAGGACCGCTACGACTCCCACGACGTGACCCGCGTGGTGCGTAAGCTGGACATCCTGGCGCAGGCAGAAAGCATCCGCTCCTCCGGCATGTTCATTCTTCCTGCCATGACCGCCGGCGCGGTCGCCATGGAACGCTACAACCTCTGGAAGAAGCACCAGGGCACCCTGAGCACCCGCGCAATCCCCGTGGTGGAAAACGCGCCCGCCTCGCCCCTGGTCACTAACGAGGTAACCCCCACGTCCTAGCCGGTACGCCCGTGCGCGAACACTACGTTTCTGCCCCTGCCTACGCCACCGAGATAAGCCATCTGGTCTTTAGCTCACAGGCGATAGACAGGGGCAGAAGCAGATTAAGCCTCAACTATCACCTAAAATGAGAACCGAACGTTAGCTCTCTCAAACTCACGAACACTTTGAAAGTAGACATGGATTTCAAGACTCTCTCGCCTGCGTACCTGACCTCCCTCGGCGTGATTTTTTGCGGCGCACTCTTGATCGGAACCTCCAACCCCTGGCTCCTGTGGCTCGGCTGGATCCTTCTGATTCTTGCGTTGGGTCTGAACGTCCTTGCCTTTGTGCTGTCCGTGGGTAAGGCGAAGGGTGACCCGATCCCCGCACTGGTGACCAACCTGGACGGTCTTGAGTCCTCCGTTGAGAACCGCATCCGCGAGCGCTCGGAGCACCGCCGTGAAGAGCGTGAAGCTGCTGAGCATGAGGCAGTTGAGCACGAAGCTGCGGCGCAGGCTAACCAGGAAGTAGCTCCCGCTGAGGCTGCTGAAACCGTTGAGGCGACCGAGCCTGCTGAAACTGCAGAGGTCCGCGAGGAAGA
This sequence comes from Rothia sp. HMSC061C12, assembly GCF_001815755.1. Lineage (NCBI taxonomy): Bacteria > Bacillati > Actinomycetota > Actinomycetes > Micrococcales > Micrococcaceae > Rothia > Rothia sp. HMSC061C12. The sequence continues at coordinate 5,675 of NZ_KV821840.1, read as the reverse complement.
GCCCACCGAATCTCAGCCGATTGTTGATCGTGCCCCCGGCCGTATGAGCGTTCTGCCCTCGCGTCCCCGTTCGGGTCGTGCCCCCAAGCCCCGCTCCAACGCACGCTAGGTAGGTCGGTAGTGAATACGAAGTTTTTGCTTTCCCCGGCGTACCTGGTTTCTGTTGCCCTGATGCTTTCCGGTGCGGTGCTTTCCGGTGGTCGGTTCATGCTGATCGGCTGGATTCTGTGCATTGTGGGTGTCTGCTTGAACGCCATGACCCTGGTGGTGCTGACGAATCGTGAGCAGCTGTACACCATGGAGGCGAAGGCTGCCCGAGGCACCCGCCGCGGCTTTGATGACCGCCCCGCTGTGGTGCAGCGATTGGACGCGGCTCCGGCTACTGATAGTGCAGACGAAGGATCTGCGGAGTCCGTCGAGGAAGTCGCAGAAGAGCCTGCTGAAGCACCCGCACAGAAGACTAACTAGGGGTGTAACCCCTAAGACGTAAAAGACCCCCGCAGAGATTATCTGACGTGAATAAAAGACCGTAACCGCCCCCCGTACAGGGGAGTGGTTACGGTCTTTTGCTGTGCCTGAACGCTCACCTCGACTAACGCCAGTCGAATACTTTTGTCTTTTGGGGAGGAGGGGCGAGCGAGCGGGGTCTTTAGCGCTGAGTACCCAGCTTCTGCGCCGCGAAATCCGCGTACTCCTGCACATGCGCGCGCGCCTGCTTGGTCAGAGCCTTATTCTCATCCAGGATGCGCGCCGACTGCGCCGCCATCAGCTCCAGGTACTGGCGGTCGCGGGTCTTCTTCCATGCGGTGCGTGCCGCCTCCAGCTCCGCGAAATCGTTGAGCGCCTGACGCTGCATCGTGTAGCGGATCCACATGAGCACCAGAATCAGCATCAGCGGAATGAGGCACGCCCAGCTCTGCCACAGCCCGTACAGTGCCGCCGCAATGGCACCCAAAACAATCAGCACCGGAGAAATCGAGACGATGGGGGAGTCCGGTTGGTTCTTCTGATTCTTCACGAGTGATTCACGCGCCATAGCGCGGAAGGTGTCAGAGAAGCTGGACGGGTCGTAGGACTGAGCAGGCTCGGCCTGCTGGCTCTTCTGTGACTGATTCTTGCTGGGCTGAGAAGCGGAAGGGCACATAGAAACCTCACGGGGATACACGGGGAGTAACGGGAAAGCGGGTGTTTCACGTGAAACGGGGGAGTAGGCGGCGAGCACGCGCGAGAGAAGCGGCGAGTCCGCGGAGGCGGACTGGCAAGCTCCGCGCTCGCTGCACCGCCGCCTCGGCAGCTTCTACAGGGAAGCCTCAATAAACTCGTACGCCTTATCCACACAATCGGTGGTGACAGCCTTAACCTCATCGGGGGAGTAGCTGAACGACGCCGAACGGTCAGCGTAGCGGTGCATGTCGATATCGTTCCACGAATCACCAATCGTATGCACCTCATAGGAGCTACCCGGATGCTCCGACTGCAGGTACTCCACCAGATGCTGCAGACCGGTGCCCTTCGTGCAGGCGGGCGGCACAATATCCAGGAAGTCCTGGTTCTTGTGGCAGTCCACCGAATCACCAAAACGCTCCAGAATCCAGGTGTACGCCGCCTCGCGGACCTGCGCATCCGGAATCCACAGGGGTACACCCACGTACTCGTGGTTCTGCAGGTCATCAGCCGGCAGGGGAGTGAACTCCGGCAGGATATTCGTCGAGGAGCCCACCCGGTCGCAGAGGCTGTAATCGTTATCCAGGGTCGTAGCGAACAGAGCCACGCCGTCCACGGTGCTGAAATGCTCGTAGCACGCTTGCACAACACTCACCGGAAGAGGCTGATGGTAAATCACCCGGTACTGCCGGTCAGTAATCACCGCACCCGTGTACAGCACGTGGTAATCAAAACGGATGGCGGTCGGGTTCAACGCCAGTTGCGTGGCAAAAATGCTCTTGCCCGTGCACGAGACCGCCAGGTTACCCTCCGCCTGCCAGCGGGCAATCGCCTGCTCAGTGGCAGGCTCCACGGCACGGTTAAACAGGATCGTGCCGTCAAGATCGAAAGCCATCAATTTGGTCATAGAAACTCCTTCGCGGGAGGGCTGCATTGCCGCGAATTGTGCGCCGCAACCCATAAAAAACGGGGGTGCCGCCGGTACTTTTAAGTGTACCGACCGCACCCCCACCACTTGAGATATAGCCCCTGAATCTCACGCCTTCACTGAAGGGTGAAAGGGCTCATTCCTCATATTTTTAGAGAGCCAGGAATCCCAGGTAGGAACCGAGGATGCCCACGCCAAAGAGGGCGAAAATCAACCAGATGGCGTTAATCTTCTTCTTCAGAAGCCACATGCACAGGAAGCACAGACCCAGCGAGGCCAGGCCCGGCAGCAGATCGTTCAGCACGGACTGGACGGTCACATTTACCGTCTCGCCCGCCTGGTTTGTGTAGCTAGTCAGTGGCAACGGAATGTTCACGCTCGTCCAGCGGTACACCAGAGCACCCATCACGAACAGGCCCATCACGGAGGCGCCCTGAGTAATCTTCTGCAGGGTGTTGCCGCCCGCCTCGGTCACAATCTGGGTGCCCTTCTCGTAGCCGTACTTGAAGCCGTACCAGCGGGTTGCCCAACGAATTGCGGTCATGCCGAAGAAGAACAGCAGCGGGCCCAGAATATTGCCGGTCACCGCCAGGGATGCGCCCAGAGCCGCCAGCACGATACGTGCGGTACCCCAGAAAATCGGGTCGCCCACGCCGGCCAGTGGGCCCATCAGGCCCACCTTAACGTTGGTGATGGCGGCTTCGTCAATGTCCTTACCGGCTGCCTTCTCACGCTCCATCGCAGCGGTCACGCCCATAATCGAGGATGCAACCCACGGCTGGGTGTTGAAGAACTCCAGGTGGCGGGTCAGCGCCTCCGCCTGGTCTTCTTTCTTGGTGTAGAAGCGCTTAATGGCCGGAATCATGGAAACCGCGAAACCGATGGACTGCATGCGTTCGAAGTTGAACGAACCGAGCAGGAAGGTGGAGCGGATGTAGGTGTCGACCTTATCGCGCTGGGTGAGCTCGGGAACTTCAACGAGCTCGACGTTCTTGTTTTCAGTCATGGTGATGCTCCTTATTCGAGCTCGTTGTCGAGGTCATTGGCGGCGGCCGGTGCTACGGCGGGTGCCTCACTCTTATGGAAGAGCGGGTTCAGCTGCGTGTACAGCAGGCCCAGGCAGGCGCCGACCAGGCCGATAGCAACCAGGTTGAACTGTGCCGGGGTGGACAGTGCCACGAGGACGTCCTTTGAGCTTCCGCCGGGTAGCGGCACAATCGACTGGGTTGCCGGGATAGCGGCGGCGGCGATGAAGCCGAGGAAGAAGAAGGGCATGAGGGCCTTCGAACGCATCATGTTGATGACCATTGCGAAACCGACCACGGTAATCATGCCACCGGCAATACGCAGACCGATGGTCACCTGTTCCGGAATCATGCCCAGCAGGCGGGTCAGCTCGTCGGAGCTAATCAGCGCCACAATAGCGGTCGGGATAGCCACGCGCAGACCCTGCAGAGCCATACCGCTAATGTGCATCAACTCAATACCGCGGAAGTTAGCCGTCTTTGCGAAATTATCCGCCTGATGCTGGAAGAACACCGTAATGGTACGAACGAAAATGGTCAGAACCTGACCTGCCGCAGCCAGCGGCACAGCAATAGCAATACCGGTGGTGATGTCCTGGTGACCCTGAATCACAACAACAGCGGAGATGGTGGAAGCCAGAGCCGAGTCGGGAGCCATAGCCGCACCGACGTTCATCCAGCCCAGTGCGATGAGCTCCAGTGCGCCACCGAGCATAATGCCGGTAGTCGGGTCACCCAGCGCAAAACCCATCAGGGTACAAGCGACCAGGGGGCGGTGGAACTGACGCTCGTCCACCACGGATGCGACGCCCGCAATGAACGCCACGAGAACAACGAGAATAAACGTCAGGGCGCTCATGCGTCCAGGCCTTTCTGCTTGAGGATCTTTTCCAAATCAACCGGGGAGTGGTTGGGCAGCTGCTGCACCGTCAGCTTCACACCGCGCTTAATGAGTTCGCGGTAGGCTTCCAGGTGCTCCTCGGAGGCGTACACTGCGTCCGAGAGCTGAACCATGCCGGTCTTGAAGGTGACGCCACCAACGTTCACTTCGTTGATCTTGACGCCTTCGTCGAGCAGTCGCACCACGTCAACGGGGGATTCTACGACGAACATGGTCTTCATGCCGGTGTACTTGGGGTTGTTGTACACGCGGCCAGCCTTAGCGATGTCCAGGACGTTGGTCTTCACGCTGGTCGGCGCGACCTGCAGCAGCAGGGACTTGCGCAGCTGATCGTGTGCCGCATTATCGGATGCCGCGATGAAGGTCTGCGGTGCGATATGCGGAACCCAGGTGCCTGCCACCTGACCGTGAATCAGACGGGAGTCGATGCGGGTGAAGATAGCGTCCATGGTGCCGCCGGGAACCTGCTGAGCAGCCGGAACCTCGACCGCCTTGGTCTCTGCGGGCTTCGCCTCGGCGGGCTTGGCGGCTACGGGCTGGTTCGCCTCCTGGAAGGAGCGAATACCCTTAGTGCCAGCCTTGTGCGCCTTAGCGACCAGGGACTTGAGGGTTGCGTTCTTACGGCCTGCGCCGGAGATGACCTCAATAAGCATCGGTACGTTGACACCGGAGACGACGTCGACGCCCTCGCGGGTGGCTGCGAACTGCGCACCGGCGTTGTAGGGGCTACCGCCGAAGAGGTCGACCAGCAGCAGGGTTTCTTCTGCTTCAGATGCCTCAACGATGCGGGTGTACTCTTCGACGAGATCTTCGGGGCCCTGACCCGGCAGGAACGTGACCGGGTGGACGTTTTCGAAGTTACCGAGGATCATGCCGGCGGTCTTCAGCAGAGCCGGAGCCGACTCGCCGTGTGCCGCCACAATGATAGTGACCATAGTGGTCCTCTCGTGTTCGTGACATGGTGTGTAGTGGCCCCGTGAAGGGCCTCATAATTCTCAGATAGTAACACGTTGTTTTTGTGTTTTGTGGGTTTTTTCTGGCTTTGCACACTTTAGGTTCTTGTGACACTTTTTCGCGTGTTGGAATATGGGTTTTTGATGTCAAAACACGTATTTATTGCCAGGGCGTAAAAAATTTAAACAGAACACCGAAAAAAGGTTGTCGACACGGGGAGAAATGCGTTATTTTTGTGAAATTTCAGGAATGACGGCATCTTGCAAGCGGACTGACGAGGTGCTTGTTATGGGATATTTTGGACTGTGATAGTGCAAGAAAATGATTTACAAAGAAAATATCGAACAAAAAATGGGTACGTGAGTCAAAATATGTGGGATTTATAAAAAACCCACATTTTCCTGCGGTCTGTCCACAGAATGGTATTTCTGGAATACGCCGCTATAAACCGTCATTTCAAAATTTAAATCGACGCGCTAACGCGCGAAGGAAAACCCGGGAAAACGACATTTTAGTGACAGATTGTATATATAAATAGCAACCCACCTTTAATGGCCACGTTCCGCCCGGCAGCACCCCTCTAGAATCCTCACTCCCAGGTTTTTCACTCCCAGATTCCCCCACCCGAACCCCTCGCCGGGATTCCGTGGGTATAGATTCCGCAACATAGACTCTGGGGGGGGGGGGGGGGGAAAAAAAAAAA
>NZ_KV821839.1:0-237 GCF_001815755.1 Rothia sp. HMSC061C12 | reverse complement strand
CGAAAAAACTCGTCCTTAAGGTGTCCAAAGACCTGCTCAGTAGCGCCGTTATCGATGCAGTTACCTTTACGTGACATACTCTGAACAAAACCATTATCAGCAAGCATTCTGACATAGGTCTCGTGCTGATACTGCCAACCCATATCCGAATGCAAAATCGGCTCAACCCCTTCAGGTTTAGCATCCATGAGTACCTGAAGCATCTCTTGCTGCTGGGCAAGATTAGGGCACATCGAG
>NZ_KV821838.1:0-21435 GCF_001815755.1 Rothia sp. HMSC061C12 | reverse complement strand
CTTTGGACACCTTAAGGACGAGTTTTTTCGCGGGCAGGACTGGCAGACTTTTGAGAGTTTCAAGGTTGACCTTGACGCCTATATCACGCATTGGAACACGGTAAGGCGTCAGGTAAAGCTTAAGGGCCTGACTCCGGTAGAGTACCGGGATCAGGCCCTGCAGGAAGCTGCATAGCGGCTAGTATTTATAGCGTCCAAGTTTCGGGGTGCAGTTCAAACCCTACGTAAAACCCGGCGTAAAGACACAGAAAACCCGGCATATCGGCGCTCTGCAGTTCCTAGAAGAAACCGAGAAAAACACCGATACGCCGGGGTTTCGTTCGCCCGCCTCTGGCGGGCATTAGTTGTAGCTGACGGACCTGTACGCCGGGGCTGAAGTTAAGCGCCGGGGCGTACCGCGTACATACCCTCGAGCATAGCCTCCAGGGACTGCACGACCGCGTGGCGGGGTGCGACCTCCAGCAGCGCTTCACCGTTGCGGCGCAAACGGTCCATGACCTTCCGTTCGTACGGAATCACGCCGGCGAGCGGAACCGACAGGTAGCGCGCCCAGTTATCGCGCATCTTCGCCTCGGGATTGAACCCGGCGGCTTCGCGGCGGCTGCGGTTGAGCCAGTACTGCACATCCGTTTCGGGGGCGAAAAGATCCGGGCGTGCCTGCACCTCGCGGGCGAGGTTAATCAGGCGCGGCAGGCCGATGACGTCCGCTTCGCCGAGCGCAATCACACGGTCGGAGCAGGCGAGCGCGGTGAGGGTCGCGGCGTTACGGCGCGGTGCCGGGCCGTCAAAGGTCAGTTCCTCATCGACCTCGATGGGGGCGGCAACATCGCAGATGACCAGGTCGTAGCGGTGCTTGAGCCATTCGAGTACCTCGGCGAAAGCGCGGGCGCGCACCTCGGGCCAACGCGAGGAGGAGGTGATGCCGCTCAAGAAGTCGAAGGTGCCGTTTTTGAGGGGCACTCGCTCCATGATGGCGCCCGCCTTTTTCTCGTCGAGCTGGGCACGGTCGGCGTCCGAGCAGAGAATTGCCAGGCCGGAGCCGGTATCCTCGAGCGCCATGAGCGCATCCAGGCTGGGCGCGTAGGTGTCTGCGTCGATGAGGCAGACCTGCTGACCCTGCTGCGCCGCGAGGGCGGCGAGGTTGAAGGCAATGGTGCTTCGACCGGGTGCGCCGTGAGTGCCCCAGACGGTCACGATTTTGCCGAGGCGGTGGCCGGGCTGGTAGCGGGAAGGCGCGGCGGGGTCCTGGTTGATGTCGGGGTGTTGCGGCAGGGTACCGTCGTTGTTCTCGTTCTGCATGTGCAGGGCGTAGTCGCTACCGGGTGCGAAAGAGTCGACGATGGCGGCGGCCTGGCTGAGCACGGATTCCTCGTTGCTGGGCACAACGGAGGAGGCTTCCGCCGGGTCATGCGCGCCGGGTGCGCCGGGTGCGTTTCCGGCGGGGGCTGCGGGGTCGATTCCGTAACTTCCGTAGTCGGCACCGTAGGGCGCGCCGGCGTTTACGGCAGTACCCGCGGCGGGGTCGTAGCCGTAGCCGCCCGCCCCATGGCCAGCAGCTCCGTTATCGTAACCGTAACCGTAACCGCTGTCGTAGCCGTAGCCTGCGTCGTAGCCGTAACCGGCGTCCTGACCGTAGACGCCCTCCGGTCGGTGGGCAACAGGCTGAACGGGCGGCTGAGCCGGAATCTGCGCGGGAATACCGTAACCTGCGGCGGGTCGGGCGAGCGCCGCATCCACCGCCTGTTCGAGCGAACCCAGAATCTCATCGAGGGCAGCTTCGGGGCGGATGCGGTGCGCCTGCGTGGGCAGGGGCAGGTTGTCCGGGGCGATAACCGCCAGGAGCACTTCGGAGGCGGCGAGCGCATCCACGGTGGAGGCGCTCATTTCTGCGGGCATGTGGACGCAGAGCAGCACGCGGGCAATGCCTGTGTGCGCCATGCCGACGGCTTCACTGAAGTCCTGCACGGTACGCGCTACGGAAACGCGGCCGCGCTGGGATTCGATGCGGGTCAGGAGCGAGCCGTCATCGCCGTAGAGAATGACGGGGATGTTCACTGGCCCTCCCCGTAGGTGCCGGGGATGAGGCTGATCTTGGAGTCGCTATTGCTTTCCTTGACGAGGGCGGCGAGGGCTTCTTCCTTGACCCACAGCTGCACGGTTGCTTTGCCGTTGGCGCCAAGCACGCCTTCATCGACCGTTACGGCAACGATTTCGGCATTGGTGACGATGGCGCGGGCACCGTTTTCGGTGCGGTTATCGCTCTTGGTGTCGGGGTTGCGCGGGCCGGAAGTCCACACGTCCACGCGCTCGCCTGCCTTCAGTGCGGAGGCGGCGGTGCGATCAATGCTGACGGTGGCGAGGCGGCGCCCCGGGGAGGTTTCAGTGCCTACCGATTCTTTGCTGATGAGGTTGCCGGCGGGGATGCGCTGGGTAGCGATTTTGCCGTTCATCTGTGCGGCTTCGGCGCGGGTGAAGTACTTGTCTTTGGCGGAGTCTATGTTCGCTTCGACTCGGGCGAGTTTGTCTTCGGTAATCTTCTCGCCGAGGCGGATTTCACTTTTGGCGGTGTAGTACTCGGTTTTGCTGTTATTGGCTTGCACGTAGAGCTGCACGCCGGTGATGGAGACGAGCACGAGAAGTACACCGAGGATGAATCGCCAATCCTTGACGGTGGGCCTTTTGAGGCGCTTGGCGTGGGGCTCGGTGAGGGTGGAACGCTTCGTCGCGTTCTGTCGTATGCGCATGATGTGGTTGTGCCTTTCGGTGCGGAAGCCGGCGGTGATTCCGGTGTTGTTCAACTGACCGATGAGCGAGTGGTGTGTTTTCGATAGTGCTTTGGTTGGTTCTGACACTAACCCTAACAGCATATTTCATTTAGTACTCTCTCTCAACAAGAGTCGTGTTTATGAAATATTTTTGAGTCTTGCCCCTTTTGAAGGGGTGATTAGATAACTTTTCAGCTCATATAAGGCTTTTTGTGAGCAAATTTCACGGTGATGGCATATACTGAAAGTACTCAATAGATGTTCTGTATGGACTCTATGTAAAAGGCCACTAACGGTGGCTAAGGGGCCCAGGATTTCACTCACGGAAAGGAACAATTCGATGACTGCACCTCGTTTCCTCACTCTGAGCGACGTTGCCGAGGAGCTGCAGGTTTCGCTTTCGCAGGTACGTGCTCTGGTGCGTAGCGGCGAACTTCCCGCCATCCAGATTGGTGGGCGTAACCAGTGGCGTATTGAACGCTCTCGTTTTGAAGAGTACATTACCGAGCGCCACGAGCAGACTCTGGAGGCAATTGCTTCCGGCAAGCTCACTGCAAAGGCTAAGGCTGAGTAGTATTCGACATGCACCTCGCGGGCGTAACGCTCGAGTGGTTTCAGAAAGGTCCGCTCCTCTCGCATGAGAGGGGCGGACCTTTTTGTATGTATTTATGCTTTGATGCGGGTGTTTATGCTTGTCGGGTAGGACATTACACTAAGGCCCTTTCCGACGGCATCACCCGCTATTTGTCGCATATTTTTAGCGTGAAATGCGGGCAATCACCGCGCTGACGCGAGCCAGCGGAATGGTGCGCACGCCGGCGCCGCGAGGTGCACGGGAGTAGCCGGAGGCACCCTGACCGTAACCAGCCTGCCCATAACCACCCTGACCATAGGTTCCCTGCGCGCTGTAGGCTGCACGCGCGTACTGGTCGCGTTCATAGATGCGCGGGTACTGGCCGCCGTTGAGCAGGCGCAGTTCAAGGAAGTCGGCACCGACTCGCTCGATCACGCCGTCGTAGCTGACGGTGCCACCCTCGAGGGAGAGGCGGACGGGTTCGCGCGCCATGGCGAGGGAGCGGAGGGCGAGCTGAATTTTCATGCGGTAGCGTTCGGGGCGAATATCGGCGCGCCCAGGCGCGATGCCACCTTCCCACCAGAGCATTCCGCGCAGGGGGATGATGATGTTCTCGCCGCGCGCTTCGATGCTGACCCATTCTTCGCCAACCATTTCGAGTTTGCCTTCGTAGGTTTGCATGTCGGTGGCGCAGATGCGGATGGGGCCGCCGACCTGCGCGAGGAGGCGGTCGTCGAGGGTGATGGTGGAGTACTGGACGCGGGCGACTTGGCGGGCGTCCTGTTCCATATCCCAGGCGCGTTCGGAGGCGAGGCGCGCCTCAATGTCTCGTAGGAACTTTTCCATTCTCATGCTATGACCCTACCTGAGGATGGGGGCGGATACGAACCGGGACATTTTCTGGTCAGATGATGATTCTCAAACCTGATTTTTATACCAAATTCCACCAAATTATATGTTTTTCATGCATTTTGATGCTTTTTGCTTCATTTTTAGCGTGACTTCCTGTATAAATGAAGCAACACCAAAACACATCAAACACACCATTTGGAGGTCATTGTGGACCATCTTTCCACGCCGGGTCAGGCGCCCGCAGCCTTCGCTTCGCATCCCCTTGCATCCGTTGCTTCTCTGGCATCCGGCGCTGACGCAGGTCACGAAACCAGCACCAAAGCTAGCTACCAGGATGCTCTGCTCTTCATCGCCCCTCCCCTACTTTCCGCCGCGGTCTTGGGCGCGTTAAGCGTGAATCTGCACCGCATCCCCTCGGCACACCCGCTGGCAGATGCTTCGTTGCTCTGCGCTGGCGCGGTAGCAATCCTCATTACCGCCTGGTGGTTCATCAGTTTTATCTACGCGCTCTTCTACGCTTGGTCTTTGCGCGTTTCGAGCCACAACGCTGACCGCGCGGTGCTGAAGGTTCCGGCAATTTTCCGTCCGCGTTTTATGCGCCGCATCGTTCTGACACTTGGCGGCACGGCTCTTGGAGTGGGGGCGGTCTTGGCTCCCGCGCAAGCTACGGTGGTTACGCCCAGCAACACCGGGGTAAACGGCACGGAGGGCATGCCGCAAACGACTATTTCGGCGGTCATGACCACAGACTCAATGGGCGCTGCAGCTTCAATGGGCACCGCGACGGCAGATGCCAGCCCGGGCTCCAACGCAGATGCGGCTCTCTCCGATACGGCCCCGGATCAGTCCGCTACTCCTCTGGCACTCTCTGCTGAGGTTCCCGATATTCCCCTGGCTCCTCAGCCTTCGGAGGCGGCAGGCTCGCTGCAGGATCGCAGCCCGTTCTTCTCCCCACCCCGCGCTGAGGCGGGCACCTACTCCTACACGGTCCAGGCGGGCGATACGCTCTGGTCAATTGCCGCCGAGCAGCTGGGTGAAGGCACCGACGCCTCCACCATTTACGACTACACTCTCGATATTTACGAGGCGAATAAGGACGCTCTGGGTCAGAACGCCGAGCTGCTCTACGAGGGGCAGGTTCTACAGATCCCCGAACAGCCCGTTCACTAACCTCACCCGCGTCTTCCACCCCATTCCGCCTCATCCCAACAGTCTTTCGTTCGCTCGACTCACCTCACATACCCCTGCACCGAAAGGAGCCGTCATGAGCTTCTCCAACCTTCTCCCCCGTTCCCCGTGGACCCCGCCGCATCAGCCTGCCTCCCGCGACAACCAGCCTGCCAGCCCGTATTCAAAGCGTCAGGCGGCTCGCACCTCCCAGCCGGTGGCTCAGTCGGTGCCCCAGCCCGCGAGTGCCGAGCAGGTCGCTCCGCTACCGGAGCAGGGGCAGGGCACGATGGCTCTGGTGCAGAGGCGGAACAGCGCGTCGGTCTATTCGCTGTTGCCGCTGCCGCGTTATGAGCAGCATTCGGCGCAACGCCCGAAGGTAGTGAAGAGGGGCCGCCCGCTGCGTCCTGCGGATGCATTGGCTCGCCAGTTGGAGGGTCGTTGCGCGGGTGTGGCGATTGCTTACCTGGAGATCATGTCGGCTCGTCGTTCGCGTCAGCAGCTGGCGCAGTGGGTGTCAGCAGATTGTTTCCACCGTCTGCTACCGTTCTTCCCCAAAAATCCGCGTCAGGTGCGCAAGGAGATGCTGTTGACTCTTCCGCCGGTTCTGCTGCGGGTGCGAGCGCAGAAGGTGCACGAGGAGCTTTACGAGGCGGTGGCGCTATTGCGTTGTGCGGATAAGGTTCGCGTGGTGACCATGCAGATGCGGCTGATTCACGGCATGTGGCTGATTACCTCCATCGAGCAGCCGCAGAGCCGCTTGGACGAAGACTAAGGCTTCCCCGGCTTCCCCTACAAAACACACAGACAAACAGAGAGGGTGCGAATCCGGTATTGGATTCGCACCCTCTCTGTTGCGTCTATAGCGTTTTCGGGTTTACGCCGGGTTTACACCGAGGCTAGCTCTCCTTGGTGCGCTCAACGTGAACCTGCTCGTGACCGTCCTCATCGGGGGCGGAGTACTGCAGGAACTTCGGGCGCGAAGGCTCAGCCAGGCGCACAGCAGAAGCCTGAGTACGCTGCTTGGACAGGTCCAGGTTGAACAGGTAGGTCACGGTCTCTTCACGGACCGCACCGAGCATCGACTGGTACATGTCGTAGCCTTCACGCTGGTACTCGACCAGCGGGTCACGCTGAGCCATTGCACGCAGACCGATACCTTCCTTGAGGTATTCCATCTCGTACAGGTGCTCGGGCCAGCGCTCACCAATGACGGACAGCATGACGCGGCGTTCAATTTCGCGCATGCTCTCTTCGCCGACGCTCTTTTCACGCTCCTCGTAGATGAGGTGTGCGTCCGCCAAAACTTCCTTCACGATCTGGTCGCGAGTGATCTTGGTGCGGTCGCCGGCGTCCTCTGCCAGGTCGTCCACGGTGATGGAGATGGGGTACACCTGCTTGAGGGCGCTCCAGAGCTCGTCGAAGTCCCAGTCCTCGGCGTGGCCTTCAGAGACGCGGGCGTCAATGATGGTGGTCAGCACCTCGTCCACGAAGCCGGAAATCTGTTCCTTCAGGTCGTCACCGTGCAGGATGCGACCGCGGTCCTTGTAAATCGCTTCACGCTGGCGGTTGAGCACGTCGTCATACTTGAGCACGTTCTTACGCTGCTCAGCGTTACGGCCCTCAACGTTTGCCTGTGCGGTAGCGATAGCGCGGCTAACGATCTTGGAGTCCAGTGCGGAGTCCTCGGGGGCTGCCGCCATGAGGCGGGTCGCCATGCCGGTGTTGAACAGGCGCATCAGTTCGTCGGTCAGCGACAGGTAGAAGCGGGACTCGCCCGGGTCACCCTGGCGGCCGGAACGACCGCGCAGCTGGTTGTCGATACGGCGGGACTCGTGACGCTCAGTGCCGAGCACGTACAGGCCACCGAGCTTGGTGACTTCATCATGCTCTTCTTTAGCGGCGTCTTCGCAGGCCTTCAGAACCTCGGGCCAGCGTGCCTCGTACTCTTCGGAGTTGGTGTTCGGGTCCAGGCCGAGCTCACGCATCTTCTCGACGGCCTCAAATTCGGGGTTACCGCCGAGCATGATGTCGGTACCGCGACCAGCCATGTTGGTTGCCACGGTGACGGCACCCTTACGGCCCGCCTGCGCAACAATAGCAGCCTCACGCTCGTTGTTCTTTGCGTTCAGCACCTCGTGGCGCACGCCTGCCTTCGCCAGCTGGCGAGAAAGGTATTCGGAGTTCTCCACGCTTGCGGTACCCACCAGGATCGGCTGGCCCTTTTCGTGGCGTTCCTTAATGTCCTTGACGACCGCCTTGAACTTGGCGATTTCGTCGCGGTACACCTTATCGGGGTTGTCGATGCGCTGCACACCCTTGTTGGTGGGGATGGGCACCACGCCGAGCTCGTAGGTGTTCATGAACTCTGCCGCTTCGGTTTCCGCGGTACCGGTCATACCGGACAGCTTGTCGTACATGCGGAAGTAGTTCTGCAGGGTCACAGTCGCCATGGTCTGGTTCTCAGGCTTGATTTCGACGCCTTCCTTCGCCTCAATCGCCTGGTGGATGCCGTCGTTGTAGCGGCGGCCCGGCAGAATACGACCGGTGTGCTCGTCAACAATCAGGACCTCGCCGTCGATGACCACGTAGTCCTTGTTGTTGGTGAACAGCTCCTTCGCCTTAATGGAGTTGTTCAGGAAGCCAATGAGCGGGGTGTTCTTGGATTCGTAGAGGTTCTTCACACCCAGGTGGTCTTCCACCTTGTCAATGCCGGATTCGAGGATGCCGACGGTGCGCTTCTTCTCGTCTACTTCGTAGTCTTCACCGCGCTTGAGCAGGGTCGCGGCAATGCGCGCGAACTCTGCGTACCAGCGGTTCGCCTCACCGGCTGCGGGGCCGGAAATGATCAGAGGGGTACGCGCCTCATCGATCAGGATGGAGTCCACCTCATCAATAATGGCGAAGTTGTGGCCGCGCTGAACCTGCTCCTCCACGGTCCACGCCATGTTGTCGCGCAGGTAGTCGAAGCCGAACTCGTTGTTCGTACCGTAGGTGATGTCTGCGGCGTACTGCTTACGACGCTCGTCAGGTTCCATGGAGGAGAGAATCACGCCGCACTCCATGCCGAGGAAGCGGAACACACGACCCATGAGGTTCGCCTGGTACTCAGCCAGGTAGTCGTTCACGGTCACAATGTGCACGCCCTTGCCGCTCAGCGCGTTCAGGTACGCGGGCAGGGTCGCAACGAGGGTCTTACCCTCACCGGTCTTCATTTCGGCAATGTTGCCCAGGTGTAGCGCTGCACCACCCATGAGCTGCACGTCGTAGTGGCGCTTGCCCAGGGTACGCTTGGATGCTTCACGGACCACCGCAAAGGCCTCCGGCAGCATAATGTCGAGGGATTCGCCGTCCTTGACGCGCTCGCGGAACTTGTCGGTCTCTGCTCGCAGTTCCTCATCGGTCATCGATGCGAAGCTGTCCTCGAGCGAGTTCACCGCCTTAGTGTACGCTTCGAGCTGTCGCAGAACCCTCTTATCGCCGGTTCGGAGGATTTTCTCCAAGAAAGATGCCACTGAGCTTCTACTCCTTGCTTGTTTCGGTACCCTCACCAAGGGCGCGCGAAAGTGCGCGCGGTGAGGCCTTCCTACATATTGTATGGCAGAGCCGCATAATTCGCCCGTCCGAGCTCTTTTTTACGCTCTGCGCCCACGAGGTGACATTTGGTGACACTCGAATCTTTCACCCTCCGGTTGAGGCAGAGCCGACCCATCCGTCTAAAGGAACAGATGTGTGGAGGGCAAAGAAAAACCCGGGGGCCTGGAGAAACACGGTGTGTGTTCCCAGACCGCCCGGGTCTTGAGCCTACTCGCTGAGTACGACCCCTAAAGAGCCTTACGCCTCAGCATCCAGCAGGTACGTTAGTTTTTACTCGTTGTCCAGAGTAATGATGCCGTAGCTCCAGCCCTTACGACGGTATGCCGCAGCCGGTGCGCCGGTCTCGCTGTCAATGTACAGGTAGAAGTCGTGGCCGACCAGTTCCATACGGTCAACAGCTTCTGCGGGAGTCAGACGCTCACCCTTGAAGCTCTTGTGGCGAATCTCGATGGGAGATGCGGCCTCGTCGGCGAGGGTGACCTCGCTGTTGTCGAATGCTGCTTCTTCCACCGGAACATCCGGCAACAGAATCTCGGTAATTGCTTCGGTAACCACAGGAATCGATCCGGTAGCGTCCGCCACGGAGACGGGGTGCTTGCCACCGCGCTTGTGCAGCTTGCGGCGGTCACGTGCACGGCGCAGACGCTCCAGGAGCTTGCCGTAGGTTTCATCGAAGACCGCGAACTTGTCGTGACCCTGGGCTTCGGAACGGAGGACAGGGCCAGTACCAACAACGGTAATCTCAACACGGATGGACTCGCCACCCAGGTGACCGTCCTTGCTGAACTTGACGTCGATGTCCTTCACGTTATCGCCGAGCTGAGCGAACTTCTGAACCTTGTCGCTCACGTATTCTTCCAGGCGTTCGGTGACCTTGATATTGCGGCCGTAGATGTTGACTTCCACGATCATTCCCTCCAGGTTGGGGGCTTATACCGCGTCCGGTTGGACCCGGTACGGGGGTTCGACTTCAATGCCGTTCCCTTGTATATATTTTAGTACGAAACATGTTTCATATCACTAGATATGACAAATATTTAGCCTAAATAATAGCTATTCGTCCGTCTGCGAACTTTATTCGCTAAAAATCGTGTATCTCTTGCAACTAACTACAAGAAACGCTATGTCTGAGCCTTTTTCGGTACCGCCGCCACAGCACACACGCCCAGCACCCGCGAACCGGATTCCTGTAGCACACGCACCATCTCAGAGGCGGTCGCACCGGTGGTCACCACATCATCACAAATAATGCTCACCCGATCCGCGCACAGGGCGGGTTCCATGACACGCAGAGCACCGTGCATCCGCTCGGCACGACCCACAGCACCCAGGCTCTTCTGCTCATTCTTTGCCTCAGAAGCACCGAGGAGAGAAGTACCCACACGAGAAGATAAGGAGGTGCCGCTCCCCCGCCGGCCGCGAGGCGCATACCCGATGACGTCCACGGCACGCACTCGCACCGAGGCGGGCAGACGCTGATTGAGCTGACGCGCCGCCTCCTGCACCAAAAGATTCGCTGGCGCATAGCCGCGGCGGCGCACGCTCTGCGCAGAGGACGGTGCCGGAACCAGCAGAACCTCAACCGGAATTGAAGAACCAGACTCTGCATGAAGGCCCTCCCGGTGAGCGCGGAGAAGCTCGTACACGCTACGCGCCAAACCCTCACCCAGCAGGGGCAGCAAATCGGTGCGACCAGCGTTCTTCAACGCCAACAGTGCACGCGGCATCATCCCTTCATAACGGGATGCTGCACGCACCTCAGGAACCACCGCGCCATCAAGAGGCTGCAGAACCTGCACTCGCTCCACACGCGCCAACGCCGAATGTAGCTGCGGCAGGCAACTTTCACACAGCGGTGAGCCGGCACCGTACGCCACCGGTACAGCACAGCACGGGCAGGTACGCGGCATCAGCACCTCCCCCAAAGACCCGCCGGCACTCTTGAGAGCGCCAGCGAGCCCGGTCAGAGACCTGCTCAGAGACCCGTTCACGGGCTCGTTCAAACCACGCTGTTCTGAACTCACCGAAAGCAACCTTTCCGCGCGCTATACCCGGTACCCGAGGCTAACCGGCGTAACTAATCTCGTGCAGGGTCGTATCCAAACGGATCCAGCCGCGCTCCTCCATCAGATAGCACGAACCATCAGAACGGTGGGCAATGATATTCGACGTATTATCTGCGGTGGAAATGCTCATGACACCATCCAGACGGTCAAGCTTCGTCTCTTCACCACTCAGGGAAATCACCTCAGACTCGCCGTTCTTCACGTTCACCACCACGACGCTCTGGTCGCCAGCCCAACGGGCATTACGCGGAGTCACAGAAGAGCTCAGACGCACCATCTCCGTCAGACGCAGAGGCTTGCCGGCATCATCACGCACAATGCCAGAAATAATCACAGCCGACGCACCCTCAGTAGAGGCCACAATCGCCATGCGGGCACCATCGTGCGAAACGTTCACGCTCGTAAAGCTCAAATTACGCTGCCACGACAGGCCAATATCCACGCCGCGCTCACGCTCATTCGCGTCCTCAGAATCCGGTTTGAAGGCACGAACAATACCCTCACCATCGGCTGCCCACACCCAGCCATACGCATCAAAACTGGGAGCAGTCAGAGCGGTACTCTGCCACACGCGGCGGGCAGTGCCCTGATACACCGTGTACAGGCTCGCGGCATCGTTCGCCAAGCAGGCGTAAACATCCGCCGAATAGCCCATCGCCGGGGAACTCAACTGGGTCACGCCACGCAGAAGCAATTGCTCACCCGCATTGCTCATATAGTCATCGCGCGCCACCATCTGGCCATTCGAATTAATAGCAACCGTGCGGGCAGGAACACCCGGGTTCAGCTTTACCGCAGAAAAGCCGCTCGGTGCATTCTCAGGAATCAGAGTGCCGTTGTAGAACACCTCGGTCTTACCCAGACCCGAGAAGTTCTCCAAACCGTGCATAATCTGCTCACGCACACGCGCCAAACGGTTATCGTCCAGGTGATCGCCCGAAAGGCGAACCAGCACATCCTGGTTATCGCTCATGCTAGCGGTCTCAAGGCTCATCGACTCATTCAACGCCGAGAACGCGACATCCTTCAAATAGGACGCCGGACCAATCATCAGAGTACGCACCAGCAACTCAAAATAGCGATCCGTATGCGGGAACCAACGGATATCTGGCACAGCATAACGGAACGCACGATCGTAGAAATACAGGCGACATGGGCTAAACACACGCTCAAACTCAGTGCCATCCAGCCACAAGCCATCCGGGCAGGAGCTAATACGCCACTGGTTATCTTCCATGACCACGGTGAAATCCTGAGTCTCAGTCTGAGCCTCAGGGAAGGTACTCGTAATACCCTGACTATTCACGGTCGCAGTCTGCTGAAAACGCACATGGTACGTACCCTCAGCGTTTCCGCTATCATCACTACGCGGCTGCACCGTATTACGGTACACACGAGTCGTACCGTAGGGATTCCAACGGCCCGCAAAAGAAGAGCTCAAATACTGGCGCGCCACAGCATAATTTTCGATACTATCCACACCAGCACGCACGAAGCCCTCAATAATCGCCTCGGGGGTAGCGCCCGCCAGCGGTCCCGGCGCACGCGCCGGAGAAGTATTAACGCTCTTCACGTCCAGACCACTGCTGTGCTGAGTCACCCGGTCGTTCGAAGGAAGACCCGCGCAAGAGCTCATCAGCGTCGCCAAAGACACCGCGCACCAAGACAGCGCGGCGCGTCGAGAAACAATAGCCCTGTGAGACATGGAGGTCTTAACCTTCCTCTACGAACAAAGACAAACAATCACCAGCTACCGCTGCAGGCCATCGCAGCGCGGCGAAAGAATCAACACAGCGATATAGCAACACCGTGAAAATATATCTGCATTGATTGTACTGGGTAAACAGTGCAAATACGCAAGGATAAGTGCAAATACAACCGCACCGACCCCAATCCCCCGTTTCATGACAGGGACCAGGGCCTCGCGCCTCTTCTAGAGGTCGCCCCCAGCAGCCGTACGAGGAGCGATATTGGGCAGCGTATCCTTAGCCGTCGCCGAACGATGCGAGCTTGACTCAGGCTCACCCGTCACCAGAACCGGCGACTCACCCAACGGAGCGCCATGAACCAGGGGCAGGTTCACCGTGAAGCAAGCACCGCGGCCCTTCTCGCCCCACGCCTCAATCGTGCCGCCGTGCAGACGCACATCCTCAGCAGCAATCGACAGACCCAGGCCCGTACCGCCCAGGGTACGCTTACGCGAAGTATCAGCACGCCAGAAACGGTTGAACACCTGAACGGCTTCATCCTCAGACAAGCCGATACCGTGGTCGCGCACCGCAATACCCAGATTCGTGGCGTTTGCATCCACATACACGTCAATCGGGCGGGATTCGCCATGCTCAATCGCGTTGTACAGCAGGTTACGGAGCACACGCTCAATACGTATACGGTCCATATCCACCATGATGCTCTCATGGCTCGTATGCACGTTCAGCTTCGTATGCGTACGTTCCAGATGAGGCAGAGCCTCCTGCAAAATATTCGAGAGAACACGGATGAAGTCTTCCGTGTCAATGGTCAGCATTGCGCTACCAGCATCGAAGCGCGAAATCTCGAGCAGATCAGAAAGCATCGACTGGAAACGGTCCACCTGCTCATGCAGAAGCTCCACGCTACGGACCTGCATCGGGTTCATATTCTCACGCGAATCGTACAGCAGCTCAGTACCCAAACGCACCGTCGACAGCGGAGTGCGCAACTCATGAGAAACGTCAGATACGAAGCGCTGCTGCAAAGTCGACAGGCGCTCCAGCTGAACAATTTTCTCCTGCAGCGAGTCAGCCATCAGGTTGAAGGAATAGCCCAGACGCGCCGCCTGATGCTCACCGTGTACAGACACACGCTGATCCAGGTCGCCAGCAGCCAGCTTCTCCGCCGTAATAGCGGTCTGCGTAATCGGGCGGACCACAAAACGAGTCACAATCCACACCACAGAAAGCACCACAGTAAGCAGTGCACAGAAACCACCAAAAAGAACAAAGTTAATATGCGCAATCGTGGCGGAAGAATCCGTCATATCGTACACAAGGAACAAACCGTAATTAGGGTTCTGAGAAATAGAAATATGTGTACCAACGATAAGCACCGGATAGGTGCGCTCACGATTATTTTCGACAGTAGTCACCGTAGACGTCTGCCAGAAAATACCGTCCTTATCACGAACAGTTTTTTTAAAATCATTCGGAATACTCGAAGAATTCAAAGAATTATTACTGCTCTGCTCAGGAATAAAACCCTGCTTACCTTGACCTTCCAAAGGCACAAGAATCCAATTGCGCTTACCCGAGCTACCCGCGTCCAAGACGGTCAGGGTACGGCTCACATTACGACGAATCTCGCTGTCACTACGGGCTTCAGAGGAGTCCAGCACGCTCTGAACGTTGCGGAAACCACTCTCTGATTCCGCCAACGCCTGGCTCTTCTGATTCTCAAAAAGACTCGATGCAATCTGGCTCGACAAGGACCAACCCACCATCAAGAAGCTCAGGAACATCATGATGCCCGCGGTTCCCAGAGCACGGAACTGCAGAGATTCCTTCCACAGACGCTGAGCGCGCTGCATCAGGTTCCTACGCTGCTTCTGTGCCTTACGCGGCTTGGAAGTGCGGGTACGCGAAGAGGCGGAGGCTACCGCCTCCGCCGTCAAAGCGCCGTGCTCATGGCTCGACTTCGCAACAGACAATCAGGTTATCCCTTCGCCTATGAATAGGTTCCGATTAGCTACCGGAAGATCCCACCAGCTCGGTCGGAATCTTATAGCCAACGCCACGGACCGTCTGGATAAAACGATCCGCACCCAGCTCATCAAACTTAGCGCGCAAACGCTGGACGTGCACGTTTACCAGCGAATCGCTCACATCAGTGTAACCCCAGACCATGTCCAGCAGTTCCTGACGACTCAACGCCTGACCCGGGTGACGAACCAGCGCGGCCAACAGGTCAAACTCCAGAGGAGTCATTGGAACCTCAGTGCTGTGGTACTTGACGGTACGACCGTCCATATCCATGACAATATCGCCAATGGACACCACCAGCTGACGGCTCTCACGCGGACGCAAACGGGTACGAATACGCGCCAACAATTCAGCGTGCTTAAAAGGCTTAGCAATGTAATCATCAGCGCCAGCTTCAAGACCCTTAACAACATCTTCAGTGTCGCTTTTAGCGGTCAACATAATAATCGGCACATTAGAAGAACGGCGAATTTGCTGGCACACTTCAATACCGTTCATGCCAGGAAGCATCAAATCCAAAAGCACCAAATCGGGAGTGGAGCGCATAAAAGTTTCAAAAGCGCGGCTGCCATTTTCGCAGAAAACAGCGTTAAAGCCCTCTTGCGCGAGCACGAGGCCAATCATTTCCGCCAGAGCATCATCGTCATCAACCACCAAAATGGTGTGTGCGTCGCTTGCGCTCACAGTACCTCCCTAAAGAATTGTCGTAAATACTTACATAAAAAAGCTGATTCTCTAATCATACCGCGCACTCAGCCAATGCACGGGCACACTCTGTCACCCGCGCCAGCGAAGCCGTGGCATCCAGCATACTTACCGCGGCTGAAGTCATCCCAGCAGGCACGGAACCGCCCTGAATACGCTCATCAGGCATCAAATCCACCGCACTCAACTGCGTCGGCTCAAGACCAACCTCACGCCACAGGGTGTACAGGCGGCGCACCTGATCAGGGACCCGCGCAGAGGTCACCACCGGCAGCCACAGCTGGGCCTGCGCATCCAGAAGCTGCGCGACGGGCTCCCAGGAACGAGGGTCGCTCAGCGGCGGAACCTGCAGCGTGCCGGGCTCTTTGAGGCGGGCGCGATCAGGATGCAACAGCAAAGCGCAGGGAGCGCCGTCCTCAACATGCATCGCCTTCACAAGGGCCAATGCATCAAGGGCAGGGCGGGACTGGCTCAGCAGCTTCAGCTCCTGCACAGGTTTAAGCGCGGTGCCATCCACGTCCAGGATGAGTTGCAGATTCAACTCGGCGAAACGCTCCGAGATACGGCGGTACACCTGCTGATAGTAGTGAGGTTGCAAAGCCGGCAGGGAGCGGAAGCCACTCACCGTAGGGATGGCCCCCTCCATCAGACGCTGAAATTCGGATTCATCCAGCTGCACGGCAATCAGCGCCCGCGGAGCTTGCAGAGCCTCGCGCAGAGAACCCATCCAGCGTTCCAGGCCTTCCAGGAACGACTCCAGCAGGTCACGGCTCGCCCCTGCATCACTAATGGCACGCTCGCCGCCGGGCAGATAGATACTGGCGGCAAGAGTCAGCGGACCGACCAGCTGAATCTTATACGCCGGGGCGGAACCCTCAGCACTGGAAGTGAACCTCTTCTTCTGCGCACCCACACGGTCAGCGAGAAGATTGATATCCGAAAGCAGACGGTCCTGCGCCAAGGCAGACTCGCGTGCTCCCCTGCCGCCGCTATGCACCATGCGCCAGCCAAACGAGGCACCGTCAAAAGCAAGTCCCTCACACACCGCCAGGGTGCGTGCCAGAGGAGTACTCCGCCAGCCCAGCGCCGGCAGATGCGGCAAGAACGGCAGGTGCGGGGCACCCAGCTCCCCTTCCACTCGAGACATTGCTTCGCCCAAATCATCGCCGGGAAAATCGCCCAGTCCGCTGGCGCGCACCGGCGGACGCTCCGTAGCGAGCGCGGCGAGGTCCTGTTCGGTCAGTTCGTCCCCTTCGGGGGCACGGTACTCACCGGGCAGTAGCAGGCGCTCCGGCGTCGGTTCAGTACGGACGTTCTGGCGGCTGGAAGATTGAGCGGGCATAGGAGTGTGTCCAGAGGGGTCAGATGGAGTACAGGTTCAAACGCAATGATGCGAAAGTTGCGCGGTACTAGCCTTCGGAGTTCTCGGCTTCAGTTGCCTCGCCGTCCTGCTCAGCCTGCTCGTTTGCGATGCGCACGTGGTGGCGAATCACCTCAGAAATAATGAAGTTCAGGAACTTCTCCGCGAATTCCGGGTCCAGGCTGGATTCCTTCGCCATGGCACGCAGGCGAGCAATCTGTGCCTCTTCACGGCCAGGATCGCCAGCGGGCAGGTTGTGCTTAGCCTTCAGGACGCCCACGCGCTTGGTCGCCTGAAAACGCTCCGCGAGGATGTGCACCAGCGCTGCATCGAAGTTGTCGATGGAGCGGCGCATGGCGAAGAGCTCCTCGTAGACCTCCGGTGCGACTTCATCGCCCATGGAGGTGGCGTGGGGGTCAAATTCGCAGGAAGTGTTTTCGGGGGTCATCGGTTTCTCCTCGGATTGGTTGTGGTCTTCTGTGCGTTGCGCCCAAGCAGGATGTTGCGGCAACGGTTGGCAATAGCGGGGTGAGCGGCTACTTGGTGCGGCTATTCGGCGCTGGTCGAGAAGCTAAGCGCCCAGGGTTTCCTGAATATCTTCGCGGTCCAGCGAGTAGGCGCGGGCGATGGTGGACTGGCCCAGTACGCGGGTGCCCTGGTAGAGCACCATGGTCTGTCCCGGTGCCACACCGGAGAGCGGATCCAGGAGGCGCACTACGGTTTCCAGGCGCAGTGCGCCTTCTTCTTCAGCTTCGGGGTCGGGTGCCCAGGTCATGTACGCCTTGGCGCGGACCGGGTCAGCGTGCGCGCGCACCTGTGCGGTCACCTCGAACTCTTCGCTGCGAGCGCCCAGATGCGCGGGCTCTTCCAGGAAGCGTGCCGCCTGTTCCACGGGGACGCCCGCCCAGGTGGCGCGGATACCGCGGATTTCGTGCACGGCAAGCAGCTCGCGGGAGCCGACGATGACTTCATTTTCCTTGGGGCGCACCTCCAGCACGAAGCGAGGCTTGCCGTCGGCGGCGGGGCGACCCAGTGCCAGGCCCTTGCGCTGGCCCACGGTGTACGCCTGCGCGCCAGGGTGCTCGCCGAGTACCTCGCCGTGGGTGTCCTTGATGAGGCCGGGGCGCATTGTGATGTGGTCGCCCAGCCAGGCGCGGGTATCACCTTCGGGGATGAAGCAGATGTCGTAGGAGTCCGGCTTCTTCGCCACGGAGAAGCCGCGCTCTGCCGCCTCCGCACGCACCTGTGCCTTGGAGGGGGTATCCGCCAAGGGGAACCAGGCGTGCTTGAGCTGTTCGTGGGTGAGCACGCCGAGCACGTAGGACTGGTCTTTAGCCCAGTCGGCGGCGCGGTGCAGTTCGCGGTTGCCGTCTTCGGTGGTGATGACGCGGGCGTAGTGGCCGGTCACCACGGCGTCGAAGCCGAGGGCGAGGGCGCGTTCGAGTAGCGCGGCGAACTTAATCTTTTCGTTGCAGCGCATGCAGGGGTTGGGGGTTCGTCCGGCTTCGTATTCGGAGATGAAGTCGTCGACGACGTCTTCTTTGAAACGTTCGGAGAAGTCCCAGACGAAGAAGGGGATGCCCAGCTGGGAGCAGACGCGGCGGGCGTCCATGGAGTCTTCGAGGGTGCAGCAACCGCGGGAGCCGGTGCGTAGGGTGCCGGGCATGCGGGATAGGGCTAGGTGAACGCCGACTACTTCGTGTCCTGCTTCTACGGCACGGGCTGCGGCGACTGCGGAGTCAACGCCGCCACTCATAGCTGCAAGAATTTTCACTGCCTATCCTTCTGTTCTGTTGAGCTTCTAGGAACGTTCGGAGCGTGCCCTGTGTGCGGGCGGACTTTCCGTTACTGTAGCTACCCATTGTACGCAGGGGCTCGGCGGGATATTGGGCAGTGCACCCTCAGCCAGCCCTCAGCGAACGCTGAGATTGCAGGCTGAGGGCGGTTCGGTATCTTCTCGTCTGGGTTTCTAGTGCCAGCGGGAGGCGTCGGGCACCTGCGAGGACAGTCCCGCCTTTGCAGCCTGTTCGTAGGCGGCGGGTAGTGCCGCGATGAGGCGCGCAATATCGGCTCCGGTGGTGGAGTGGCCGAGGGTGAAGCGCTGGGCACTGCGGGCGGTGTCTTCGTCCATGCCCATTGCCATGAGCACGTGGGAGGGGCGGGTCACCCCGGCGTTGCAGGCGGAGCCGGTGGAGCTGCTGATGCCCTGCATGTCCAGCAGGAAGAGCAGGGTGTCTCCTTCGGCGTTTTCGAAGGTGAAGTGGGCGTTGCCGGGCAGTCGCTTCTGGCCCGGGTATTCTTCGGTGAGCGGGTTTTCGCCGCTCAGGTGCGCCTGCGGGATAAGCGCGCTAATTGCCGCAACGAGTTCGTTGCGTAGCGCGGCGATGCGGGCGGATTCTTCGTCGAGGTGCTGAACCGAGTGTACGGCGGCCTCCGCGAAACCTGCGATGGCGGGCGCGTCGATGGTGCCGGAGCGTACGGAGCGTTCCTGACCGCCTCCGTGAAGCACGGGGGTCAGCTGCACGGCGCGGGTTGCAACCAGCGCGCCGATGCCCATGGGGCCGCCGATCTTGTGGCCCGAGATGGCGAGGGTCGCTACCCCGCTGGCGTGGAAATCAATGGGGACCGCACCGAATGCCTGCACCGCATCCGAGTGCACGGGAATACCGTATTCGGCGGCGATAGCGGCAATTTCAGGAATGGGCTGTACGGTGCCGACCTCGTTGTTCGCCCACATGACGGTCACGAGGGCGACATCTTCGGGGTTCTTTTCGATGAGCTCGCGAACGGTCTGCGGGTTGACGCTACCGTGCTCGTCTACGGGGATCCATTCGAGCTGCGCACCTTCTGCCTTTTCGAGCCATTCGCAGGTTTCTTCCACGGCGTGGTGCTCGATGGAGGAGACGAGAATTCGGGTGCGCTGCGGATCTTCTTCGCGGCGCTTCCAGTAGATGCCCTTAACGGCGAGGTTGTCCGCTTCGGTGCCGCCGGAGGTGAAAATAACCTCGGCGGGGTCGGCTCCGATGGCACGGGCGATGCGTTCGCGGGCGTATTCGACGGTGGCGCGGGCGTCGCGTCCTACGGCGTGCAGGGAGGAGGGGTTGCCGCCGTTGCGCATCTGTTCGACCATGGCGTCGATGGCGGCGGGCAGTACGTCGGTGGTGGCGGCGTGGTCGAGGTAGACGCGGCCGTTCTGACGGTTGGTTTCTGCGCTCATGGTTCCTCCTGCTGGGTTGTTTGGCGACTTTTTTCGCCTCGCTTATTTTATCGCGCCCTGTCCGAGCTCTTCTAGGCGTGTTCACCTGCGGCTGGGTCGGCGAGCGCTACTGCCCCGGGACGCTCAATGCTGGTCGGGGGCTGTTCCGGGCTGGTCGGGGGCTGCGCGGTACACTTAGGAACGTGTTCAAGATTCTTTTCTATACCCCTGAGATTCCCGGCAATACCGGCAATGCTATCCGTTTGGCGGCAATTACTGGCGCTGAGCTGCACCTGGTGAAGCCGCTGGGCTTTAACTTTGATGATGCGCATCTGCGCCGCGCGGGTCTGGATTATCACGACCTGGCGGTGGTGACGGTGCATGAGACCCTTGAGGACGCGTGGGAGGCTCTGGCTCCGGAACGTGTTTTTGCGTTCACGACGACTGCTTCGACGTCGTATGCGGATATTGAGTACCGTCCCGGTGACGTGTTCATGTTTGGTCCGGAGTCGGTGGGTCTGCCCGCTGAGGTTCAGCAGGATCCGCACGTGACTGAGCGGGTGAAGATTCCGATGAAGCCGGGTCGCCGCTCGCTGAACCTGGCTAATTCTGCATCCATTGCGATTTTTGAGGCATGGCGTCAGAACGGTTTTGAGGGAGGCTCCATCTAGCATGGCTGCAGCACACCATAATCTGCCGGGGCCTCTGGTTCAGCAGATTCTGGAAACCACCCCTCCCCTGGCTGAGCAGATTCGTTTGGATTCGCAGAATAGGGAGTTCACGGAGCAGGGTTGGGAGCCGGTTTATTCGGCATCGCCTCATGCCCGTATTGTGGTGATTGGTCAGGCGCCTGGGCGTGCCGCACAGGAGAGCCGTATCCCGTGGAATGACCCGAGCGGCGTAAAGTTGCGCGAGTGGATGGGCGTGACGGACGAGCAGTTCTATGACCCCGAGCTGATTTCGCTGTTGCCGATGGATTTCTATTACCCGGGTAAGGGCGCGCACGGCGATAACCCGCCGCGTAAGGATTTCGCGCCGAAGTGGCATCCGCAGCTTCTGGAGCTGATGCCGGATGTGCAGCTGATTCTGCTGGTGGGGGCTTACTCGCAGAAGCACTACCTGGATGGTGTGCATGCCCCTAAGGCGCAGAAGAACCTGACGGAGACGGTTCGTGCGTGGGAGTCTTATCTTCCTAAGTTTCTGCCGCTGGTGCATCCTTCGCCGCTGAATTTTAGGTGGCAGGCGAAGAACCCGTGGTTCGAGCAGGAGGTTGTCCCGGCTTTGCAGAAGCGCGTGGGCGAGGTTCTCGAGGGCGTCTAATTCTCCCCTAATCTGCAACGCCAATACAGTTTGCTGTACTAACAAAAGAAAGCTCCCACCCCATACGTGAACTGCCTCCCGTTTCTTGGACAACGA
>NZ_KV821837.1:0-240 GCF_001815755.1 Rothia sp. HMSC061C12 | reverse complement strand
ATGCCAAAACTATATGCTTTTGGCATCCGATTCGCGCCGCCTCGAATATGCAATGACCGCCGAAGAACTATTCTTTCCCGCCATCCAAGATATCTTTGACGACGGAAAAGGGTGGGTCATCACCCCCAATCAACAAATCTTGACCATGCACATTCTCGAAGCACAACCGCGCATCCATAACGAGGAACAAAAAATTTTCGACTGGAACGTCAAATTCGACATCCTTCCCGAAGCAAAAGT
>NZ_KV821836.1:0-12786 GCF_001815755.1 Rothia sp. HMSC061C12 | reverse complement strand
CCAGGCGTTTCCCTCTTGCTATAATCACCGGAAAGTGGAGGCGAGGGGACTCGAACCCCTAACCCTCTGCTTGCAAAGCAGATGCGCTACCAATTGCGCCACGCCCCCGTCTCAGCGGAAACCACTGTTTAGTTATTTTTCCAAGCCTTCACGACTTCATTGCTCTGATACTTTTTCAAGACCATCACAGTGACACACGAAAGAACAGCAAGAATCAATAATTTCTTCATTATTGCCTTTCATAATGTGGAGTGGGCGTACCAAGAATCGAACTTGGGACCTCTTCGTTATCAGCGAAGCGCTCTAACCGTCTGAGCTATACGCCCTCCTTCTGCGGAATTTCTTCCGTAGAACGAGATATAACTATACAGGTGTTTGAGGGTAACACCAAATCAAAAAAGCATGTTCTGCATCACACTTTAATATTGGAGGTTCCCGCGCATACAGAGCGGGGCATACAGAACGGGCGGCACCGCCTCCACCAGAGACAGCACCGCCCGCGTATAAAGCTCAAAAGCTACAAACTAGGACTCATCGCTCAAAGTCAAGGTCACGCCACCAACCAGCTTCGCAGCCAGGTTGTACAGAATCGCGCCAATCATACCCAGCAGAGTAAAGACCACAGTGTTGACCACAGCAAAAATAGTAGTCACCAAAGCAACCTGACCCAGCGAAACCATCTGCGAAATATCCACAGTGGTCGAACCAGTACCCAGAGAGCTAATCAGCTGGTTCACACCGGTAAACGCACCAGAAGCCTGCAGGAACAGCCACAGAATCACCGAAGCCACCACAGTCACAATGCCCAAAGCAATAGACAGCAGGAAGATCAGCTTAGCCACCGACCACGTATCAACCTTCTGAACCACCAGACGCGCGCGACGAATCTTCGAACGCGGCGCCGGACGCACCAACTGACGGCGCGAACCGGTCGGACGCTTAGCGTTCACAGGGCGCTTGCCAGCAGGACGCTTAGCGGTACCGCCAGGACGAGCCTGGCCCGAACGCGCCTGAGCCGGGCGACGCGCGCCAGCCTTAGCCGCACCCGAAGACTTAGATGCGCCAGCCGACGCCGAACGCTGTGCCGACGCAGGAGAGGAGCTCGCGGGAGTGCTGCTCATTAGTTACCTCCAGTAGCGGTGAGATCGGCAGCCGCCGCTTCACCCTCGTTGTCCGAACCGGGCGCCTCAGAAGACTCCGAAGCCTCGGTGTTCTCAGTGGTTTCATCGTCGCTATCATCCAGCTGACGATCCTGGTTGCGTGCAACACCAATAATAGAATCGCCCTTACCGGGCTTTGCAAAGATAACACCCATAGTATCGCGTCCCTTTGCAGGAACCTCATTCACGTTCGAACGAACGACCTTGCCGCTGGCCATAACCACCAGCACCTCGTCCTCTTCATCCACAATGAGGCCACCCACCAGGGCGCCACGATCCTCAACTAGCTTAGCAACCTTAATGCCGAAGCCGTTACGGCCCTGCACACGGTACTCATCCACGCTCGTACGCTTCGCGTAACCACCCTCAGTGACCACGAAGACGAAGGAGCCCTCAGTAACCACATTCGCAGAAATCAGCTCATCGCCCTCACGGAACTTCATACCGGTCACACCGGAGGTCGAACGACCCATCGGGCGCAACGACGCATCATCAGCATGGAAGCGCAGCGACATACCGTTACGCGACACCAGCAGAATATCGTCCTTATCCGAAACGGTGAACGCCGAAACAACCTCATCGCCCTCACGCAGGTTAATCGCAATCAGGCCGGCAGTACGGTTCGTATCGTAATCGCTCAGGCGGCTCTTCTTCACCATGCCGCCGCGAGTAGCAAGCACCAGGTACTCAGCATCCTTGTAGCTCTTCAGCTCCATGACCTGAGCAATATGCTCACCGCCCTGGAACTCCAGCAGGTTCGCAATGTGCTGACCCTTCGCGTCACGACCGGCTTCCTGCAGCTCGTAACCCTTCGCACGGTACACGCGACCCAGGTTCGTGAAGAACAGAATCCAGCTGTGCGTAGTGGTCACAAAGAAGTGCTCCACCACGTCATCACCGCGCAGCGAGGCACCCTTAATGCCCTTACCACCACGGTGCTGGCTACGGTACTGATCACTTCGGGTGCGCTTAATGTAGCCGCCGCGAGTAATCGTAACCACGACTTCTTCCTCGGGGATGAGGTCTTCCATGGACATGTCGCCGTTGTAGCCGTACATAATCTGGGTGCGACGCTCATCGCCGTAGCGGTTCACAATCTCACCCAGCTCCTCAGAGATAATCTCGCGCTGGCGAGTCTCCGAAGCAATAATCGCGTTGTACTCAGCGATCATGCGCATCAGCTCATCGTGGCGATCCTGAATCTTCTGACGCTCCAGGGCAGCCAAACGACGCAGCTGCATGTTCAGAATTGCCTGAGCCTGAGCCTCATCAATCTGCAGGAACTCCATCAGGCCGCTACGCGCCTCATCAGCGGTGGGGGAGCGGCGAATCAGGGCAATAACCTCATCCAGAGCATCCAGAGCCTTCAGCAGGCCACGCAGGATGTGCGCCTCTTCCTCCGCCTGACGCAGACGGTAACGGGTACGACGAACGATAACGTCCATCTGGTGGTCCACCCAGTGACGCACAAACGCATCCAGGGACAGGGTACGCGGCACGCCATCCACAATGGCGAGCATATTCGCGGAGAAGTTCTCCTGCAGCTGGGTGTGCTTGTACAGGTTGTTCAGCACAACCTTCGGGGAAGCATCACGCTTGAGCACAATCACCAGACGCTGACCGGTACGACCCGAAGTCTCATCGCGCAAATCCGCAATGCCGGTGACCTTACCGTCCTTGATGAGCTCAGCAATCTTAATCGCCAGGTTATCCGGGTTCGCCTGGTACGGCAGCTCGGTAACCACCAGGCAGGTACGACCGTGGATTTCCTCCACGTTGACCACCGCGCGCATGGTGATAGAGCCACGGCCAGTACGGTACGCGTCCTCAATGCCCTTGGTGCCCAGAATCTGTGCACCGGTCGGGAAATCGGGGCCCTTAATGCGCGCCATCAGCGCGCTCAGCAGCTCCTCATTGGTGGCGTGCGGATTCTTCAGGAACCACTCCACGCCCTCGGCAACCTCACGCAGGTTATGCGGCGGAATATTGGTCGCCATACCCACAGCAATACCCGAAGAACCGTTGACCAACAGGTTCGGGATGCGCGCGGGCAAAACGGTAGGCTCCAGGGACTTGCCGTCGTAGTTGGGCTGGAAATCAACGGTGTCTTCGTTGATGTCACGCACCATCTCAAGGGCAATGGGAGCCATCTTGGTCTCGGTGTATCGAGGCGCTGCGGCACCATCGTTACCGGGGGAGCCGAAGTTACCCTGACCCAGAGCCAGCGGGTAACGCATAATCCAGCTCTGAATCAGACGCACCAGAGTGTCGTAGATAGGGCTATCGCCGTGGGGGTGGAACTGACCCATCACGTCGCCAACCACGCGGGCACACTTATTGAAGGATCGGTCCGGGCGGTAGCCGCCGTCGTACATCGCGTAGATCACGCGGCGGTGCACGGGCTTGAGGCCGTCACGCACATCCGGCAGGGCGCGGCCAATAATAACCGCCATTGCGTAGTCCAGGTAGGAACGCTGCATTTCGGTCTGCAGGTCCACCTGTTCAATGTGACCGTGGTGGTCTACGCTTTCAGTGCCACCGTTGCTGACGACGTCAACCTCAGTGGATTTATTCTGCTGTTCTTCGCTCATTACTTTCTCATTCCTCAATGACTCGCTCGGCTATATAGCTCATTTGGCATATTCCATACGGGATATATGCCGCTTCGGGCTAGATATCGAGGAATCGAATGTCCTTTGCGTTCTGCTGGATAAACTCACGGCGAGCCTCAACGTCCTCGCCCATCAGAACAGAGAAGATCTGGTCAGCCGCCGCTGCGTCTTCCATCTTCACCTGCAGCAGGGTGCGGCGAGCCGGGTCCATGGTGGTATCCCACAGCTCGGTGTAGTCCATCTCGCCCAGACCCTTGTAACGCTGAATACCGTTGTCCTTGGGCAGGCGCAGGTTCTTTGCCGCGCCACGAGCCAGAGCCTCGTCACGCTCAGCATCCGAGTACACGTAGTCGTGCGGAGCGTTCGACCACTTGATGCGGTACAGCGGCGGCTGAGCCAGGTACACATAACCCGCCTCAATCAGCGGACGCATAAAGCGGAAGAGCAGAGTCAGCAGCAGAGTCGTAATGTGCTGGCCGTCGACGTCCGCATCCGCCATCAGAACAATCTTGTGGTAGCGTGCCTTCTCAATATCGAAGTCATCACCAATGCCGGTACCAAAAGCGGTAATCATCGCCTGAATTTCAGCGTTGGACAGGGCACGGTCCAGACGAGCGCGCTCAACGTTCAGGATCTTACCGCGCAGCGGCAGAATAGCCTGAGTATTCGGGTCACGACCCTGAACAGCCGAACCACCCGCGGAGTCACCCTCCACCAGGTAAATCTCAGAGATCGACGGATCCTTCGAGGAGCAGTCCTTGAGCTTACCGGGCATCGAGCTGGTCTCCAGCAGGCCCTTACGGCGGGTCGTCTCGCGTGCCTTACGGGCTGCAATACGCGCCTGAGCGGCTGTGATTGCGCGACGCACAATGTCCTTCGCCACCGCGGGGTTACGACCGAACCAGTCGCCGAGGTGATCGTTCACCTCACGCTGGGTGAAGGACTTAGCCTCCGAGTTACCCAGCTTGGTCTTGGTCTGACCCTCGAACTGAGGCTCGGAAATCTTAATCGAAATCACCGCGGTCAGACCCTCACGCACGTCTTCGCCGGTGAGGTTATCGTCCTTATCGCGCAACAGCTTGTTCTCACGCGCGTAACGGTTCACCAGCGAGGTCAGAGCGGCACGGAAACCCTCTTCGTGAGTACCGCCCTCGTGGGTGTTAATCGTGTTCGCGTAGGAGTAGACGGACTCCTTATAGGCGCCGGTCCACTGCATCGCCACTTCCAGGCTCATGTTGCGCTCAGTGTCTTCGGCTTCGAAGGAGACAATCTCCTCGTTCACAATGGTCTTTGCGCCTGCATTGAGGAAGTGTACGTAGTCGAACAGACCGTTGTCGTAACGGTAGGTGACGGTCGTGAAACCATCAGCGTTCGCGCGCACGCGGTTGAGGATGTTTTCCTTCTTCTCGCTCTCTTCAGCAACCTCGTCACCGACGAACTTCTCACGCTCATCGGTCAGGGTGATGGTCAAGCCCTTGTTCAGGAACGCCATCTGCTGGAAACGGGCACGCAGAGTCTCAAAGTCGAACTCGACGGTCTCGAAGATCTCCGGGTCCGGGTAGAAAGTCTGAATGGTACCGGTCTTATCGGACGGCTTACCCTTGCGCAGGGGACCATCCGGCACACCACCGTTGGAGAAGGAAATATGCCATGCGTAGCCCTGGCGGTGCACCTCAGTAATCACACGGGTAGACAGCGCGTTCACCACAGAGATACCCACGCCGTGCAGACCACCGGAAACGGAGTAGCCGCCGCCACCAAACTTACCGCCAGCGTGCAGCACGGTCATGACGACCTCAACAGTGGACTTGTGCTCGGTGGGGTGCTCATCCACGGGAATACCGCGGCCATCATCCTCTACGCGAACAGCACCATCAGCCTGAATGGTCACGTCAATTTTGGAGGCGTAGCCGGCGAGCGCTTCGTCGACCGAGTTATCTACGACCTCGTAGACCAGGTGGTGCAGACCGCGCTCAGTGGTCGAGCCAATGTACATGCCGGGGCGCTTGCGAACCGCTTCCAGACCTTCCAGCACGGTAATATCGGATGCACCGTATTCATGCTGCTGTTCAGATGCATTCTGTTCAGATGCCACGAGGCAGAACTCCTTGAGTAGATGATGCAACCGGCGAAGAAAAGTTACGGGCAGCCTAGAACGCCTCACAGAGGGCACAAGAAAGTGCCTGCACAACCCGCGTTGCCGGTGGTGCCCGTAGGTGGGCACACTTTACGCATTTTCTCTTTTATTTTACCGAGCAAGAGAGCATAAAACCATCTACGGGCGTCATTTATTGAGCTTTTTGAGAGCTATCACCCGCTCAAAAGCCCGCAAAGGCGGTTTAGAGTGCTTCAACCCCCTCTTGAGGTAGGGGGTACAGTTCACAGCCTCGTGGGGGTTGCCGGCGCTTCTATAGCTTTCATACCGTGCAGAAAAAGGCTTATTTTGACCTAACACCGTTCAATCAGAAGGTGAACGAGCACCAGAGGCACTCAGAAGGCTACCCATAGGTGTCGCGCACACCGCGCATGCCGGTGGCACGCCGATAGCCTCGCTGATTCCAGCGTCCGTTGTTCGGACCCAGCACGCGAACCTGAGCCACGACACCATCACCCAGTTCGCGGCGGAAAAGTTCGATGAGGTGCCCGTGCATCAGGCGCAACTGAGTCGTCCAGGCGGTAGAGTCGCACTGGACTTCAACAATGGAGTTTTCGAAGCTGATGGGGCGGGTGTGCGCCGCAATTTCAGGGCCCACGAGCTCAGTCCAGCGAGCCAGCACGCTAGAGACCGCCACGGGCTCTTTCCAGCCGCGAGAACGAATCAGGGCACTGACGATGCCGCCGAGGGGCTTGGGGTCGCGAGAGCTCTCTCCGGGGCCGCTATAGCCGCCCATGACGCGGGGGTCCCACCCCTGCGCTCGCCGCGATTTCTTCTTCGAGGCGGCACCGGACATCACCGCACCAAAATCGCGCATGATTTTATTCGCTGAGAAGGCATTCAGGGGCGCCTCGCCGCGTTCTTGAGCCGCCACTCGCATACGGGTTAGCAGGGCGGAGGGGGCGTCCACCTCGTCACGGTAGAACTCACCCACGCCGTCAACCTCGTGCGGGTTTTGAGGCTCCGCAAACTGCGGTTCCGCGAATTCTTCGAATGTTTCACGTGAAACATGGTTTTGAGGGTAGACAGGGTTACTCATTGCCGCCACCCTCCGCGAGCGCAGAAACGGTCGAGTTCGACTGCCCCACAGAGTCAGTGACAGAGTCGGTGGCAGGACCAGCGGCAGGCTGCACATACTCGGCGTGCCCCGCCGTCACCGACACCAGGCGGTAGTCGCCCAGCTCCTCCGGAATATCGCTGAGCACCGCACAGGTAATCAGTACCTGCTCCGCGTCGGCAACCATCGCACCCAGGCGGTGGCGGCGCGCAGAATCAAGCTCCGCAAACACATCATCAAGAATCAGAATCGGCGAAGAACCCGCCGAGGAATCATCCTCAACATGCACAAACCAGGACGCCAGTTTCAGCGCCAGCGCAAAAGACCAGCTCTCGCCGTGCGAGGCAAAATGCTTCACCGGCATACCACCGAGCAGCAGGGTAATATCCTCACGATGCGGACCCACCAGGGTCACGCCGCGCTCAATCTCATCGCGCCGACGCTCCGCAAAACCGCGCATCAAAGCCTCCTTGAGGTCCTCAATGCGCATCAGCGCCGCATGCTCGATAGAGCGTTCACCCATGCTCGAAAAAACAGTCGA
The DNA here is from genome assembly GCF_001815755.1 of Rothia sp. HMSC061C12. Classification (NCBI taxonomy): domain Bacteria; kingdom Bacillati; phylum Actinomycetota; class Actinomycetes; order Micrococcales; family Micrococcaceae; genus Rothia; species Rothia sp. HMSC061C12. Next base: position 5,261 of record NZ_KV821836.1, on the reverse strand, counting down.
CTCATAGTTGAAACCGACCTCTTTAGAGCCGTCCGTCAGCCCCGCGTAGGCGCGGCGAAGCTGCGGCAAAAAGCGCTGCAACAGACGGAAACGCGCAGAAAGCAGCTGAGCGCCCAGGGTCGACAGTTGCTCATCCCAGACCGACAGGGTACTCAAAGCGTTCTCGTCCCGCGCCTTACGCTGCATGGATTTCAACAACGAATTACGTTGCCGCAAAATCCGCTCATACTCGCTACGGTACCCGGAGACCACCGGACGCAAAGAGCTGGCCAAATCATCCACAAAACGACGACGACCGGCGGGATCCCCCTTCACCAGTTGCAGATCCTCCGGGGAAAACAGCACCGTGCGGGCAATGCCCAGCGCCTCCTTGGCGCGCACTGGCGCGGCACGATTAATGCGCACCCGATTACTCTGCCCCGGAGCAATCTCAAACTCGGTCACTGTCTGCTGCGAACCGCGCACCGTACGGGTGCGAATATAGGCGCGCGAAGCACCCGCTCGAACCAGCGGCCCGTCATGGCTCACACGGTGCGAAGAGAGCGACGCCGCATAGTCGATTGCCTCAACAATATTGGTTTTCCCCACACCATTAGAGCCCAGAAACACCGTAACTCCCGCCGAAAGAGGCAGGCTCAGCAGGGCGTAGGTACGGTAATCCAACAACGAAATATGGTCAATATACACCGGAGCAGCTCCTTTCACGGGGTTTCACATACGGGGTCGCAGGGGTTCACAGCGCCAGCTGGCGGGCACAGTGCGCAGGCCAAAATACTGTGGTTTTCCGCACGGATGAGCACAGAAAAAACAGCGCAACCCCGCACATACCCACGATGCATAGGGCACCGAAAGACGTGCGGGGCGGCAAACACTGAAACTAGTTCGACGGCAGGCGAACCGGCATCAGCAGGTAACGGTAGTTGCGGTCGTCTTCAGCCAGCGGCTCGTCCTGACCGGAAATCACGGCGGGCTTCGGCGCATCGGTGAAGGAGAAACGAACGAACTCAGTACCGAAAACCTTCAAACCGTCCGAAAGGTAGGCGGGGTTGTATGCAACGGTGATGTCATCACCGGACAGGTGCGCCTGCAGAGTCTCGGAAGCCTGAGCCTCATCCCCGCGGCCGGCGTCAATAGCGACCGATCCCTGAGTGAACTTCAGACGCAGGGGAGTGTTGCGCTCCGCCACGAGGGAGATACGGCGAGCAGCCTCAGCCAGGTCGGAGGTGCGAACCACCGCGTGAATCGGGGTCTGCTCGGGGAACAGGGCACGGATGTTGGGGTAGTCGCCGTCCATCAGGACGCTGGTGGTGCGGCGGGTACCCGCTGCGAAGCCGATCAGCTCACCGGCGGCGGGCAGGGCGATAGACAGTTCACCGGAACCGGAGAGGGTGCTACCGACCTCAGAGACGGTCTTAGCCTTCAGCAGCACAGCCGCCTGAACATCGGGGTTACGCGGGTTCCATTTAATCTCGCGCATTGCCAGGCGGTAGCGGTCGGTGGCGAGCAGGGTCATGGTATCGCCATTGATTTCAACGCGGATACCGGTCAGCAGCGGCAGGGTCTCATCCTTGGACACCGCAATCTGAACCTGCTTGACGGCTTCAGCGAATTCGGCACCGTCCACGGTACCGGAAATTTCGGGAAGCTCAGGAAGCTCGGGGTAGTCCACGACCGGCATACCAGCCAGCTGGAAGTTAGCGGAACGGCAGTGAATACGAATCACGGACTCATCTGCGGTGAACTCGACGGGTGCGTTCGGCAGGGAGCGGCAAATTTCTGCCAGGATCTTGCCGGGAACCAGGCAAACGCCTTCTGCTTCAACATCGGCTGCAATGACCTGGCGGGCGCTGGTCTCGTGATCGAAGCTTGCGATGCTGACCTCACCTGCGGAGGCGGTAATCAGCAGACCGTTGAGTACGGGGGAGGTGGGACGCAGCGGAAGTGAGCGTGCCGTCCAGCCGACTGCTTCGGCAAGGACATCGCGTTCAACGGTGAATTTCATCGAGAAGGCGCCTTTCACGGAATTGGAGAGTCATTTTGGGGCGCACGTAAAGCTTATGGGCGAAAGAGCCGGAAATATCGCGTGCTCTGGTGCGCAGTACATCTTCCCGCGCGCGCGTCTATCCATCCTACCGGATTTTGTAATTACACAGAGACACAGAGGTCGCTCCTGCAGCGAAAAATCGGGTGAAATGAGGCATGTAGGGTCACTGTATTTTTGTAATTACAAAGATAGTCGGAAGGGGTATCAAACCTAGTCGAAAACAGGTTCGAATTAGGCGATGGTTTGGTGTTGGTTTCTTCTTCAAACCCAACCTTCAAATCCAACCCAAAAGATAGCGTGCAGCCATCTATCCAAATCTGCGAAAATCTACATTTTCAGTAGGGGCACACAGAAAAATCTGAACCAGCTCGGTTGGTCGAGCAGAACTACTTGTTATGGGGAGGATTTTTTCTTTAAGTACAGTAGTATTGTTAACGCTTGTGGAAACGGTGGAAAACCCCTTCCTTGCCTGCAATGACGCGGAAGTAGCCTGTGGACATTAAGTGGAAGAAACCACTCAACACTGAGGATGCATTGTGTATGGATATTTATGCATTTCCTCAATTCCACACCTTTTGAATATTCATGCACTTAACGTCCACACGAATGCATAAGTTAAAGCACAGCTTATCCACACCCCGAAAATCCAGCGTTGAGAGTCGCTAAAATCCTTGAATCCAGCGTGAAGACCCTGCCCCGAAGCCTATAAAACATCTAGTCGAGGCGCAAAATAAGCTACGGGACAGGGATAAAAGCGCATCTAGCCGGCGGCGCGCTGCTCCTGGCGGATCAAATTCGTCAGCTCAGTCACCTGATTGAAAATCGTCTGACGCTCCGCCATCTGCGCGCTCACCTTACGTACCGCGTGCATCACCGTCGTATGGTCGCGGCCGCCCAAATCGTTACCAATACGCGGCAGGGACATCTCCGTCAGCTCACGCAGAAGATACATCGCCACCTGACGCGCATTCGTGAGCGTACGGGTGCGAGACTTCGACTGCATATCCTCAATGGACACATCAAAATACTTCGCCACCGTCGCCAAAACCAGCGCCGACGTAATCTCCGCACCACCGGTATCAGAGAGCAAATCCTTCAGATAGGTCTCAGCCTCAGCCAGGGTAATAGGCTCCGGCGGCTTCTTCATCGAGGCGGCAGCGCTCGCACGAATCAGAGCACCCTCCAACTCGCGAATATTGGCCGTGACATGGGAAGCAATGTACTCCATGACATCATCGCGCACCGGCAAAATCTCGTTCTGAGCCTTCTTCCGCAGAATCGCGATACGAGTCTCCAGCTCCGGAGGCTGCACATCCACATTCAGGCCCGAGCCGAAACGCGAACGCATACGCTCAGCGAAACCGGTCAACTGCTTCGGCGGCAAATCAGAGGTAATCACGATCTGCTTCTGGTGGTTGTACAGGGCGTTAAACGTATGGAAGAACTCCTCCATCGTTGCTTCTTTACCCGCCAAAAACTGGATATCGTCAATCAGAAGAACGTCAACATTGCGGTAAATCTGCTTGAACGACGAACCCTCATCATCACGAATCGAGTTAATGAAGTCATTCGTGAACTCTTCAGAATTCACGTAGCGCACCCGCAAATTCGGGTACAGATACTTGGTGTAGTGGCCGATCGCGTGCAGCAGGTGGGTCTTACCCAGACCCGAACCGCCGTAGATGAACAGCGGGTTGTAGACAATGCCGGGCTGCTCCGCCACCGCGAAAGCGCTCGCGTGCGCAAAGCGGTTGGACTGACCGATCACGAAGGTGTCGAAGGTGTAGTTCGGGTTCAGTCGGGCAGAGCTATCCCAAGTCGGCGCGTTTTCCGGGTCTTCATGCGGATGCACCTGCTGAGACTCCGGTACCGCCGGGGCCTCCGGAACGAAAGTGGGCAGGGGCGCCGGATATTCGCGAGGCGCACCTGCGGCAGGAGCCGCCGGAGCGGGCTGCTGAGCGGAGGGGAAACCGGCACGCTCCGCCTCCAGAGCCTGCAGGGAGGGGCGGGTGACCTGCTCATCGGCAGGAACCTCGTAGTGATCGGGGCCCGGATGTGGCTCGGTGTAGTACTCAAAAGCGCGCGAACCGGCGGGCGCCTCGGGATGTGCAGAAGCCGTCGCTACCGAAGGAGCGGGCTGGTGCTCGACAGGCACCTCACGCTCACCATGGAAAACGTCCTGACTTGCAGGTTCAACCGGAATCATCGACTCATTCACATCGAAAAGCGCGGTAGTCGACGGGCCAAATGCCTCGTGCAGAGCCGCACGGAACGAAGCGCTAATCTGCTCCTCAAAGACCGCACGGGTGAGCTTATTCGGTACCTCAATGATGAGGCGAGAAGAACCCATCAATCCCTGAGGCTGCGCAAGATTCACGAAACCGCGCTGACGTGCCGTCACCGCCGGATCGGCGGCAAGAATGGAGAGCAGATGCGCCCAACGCGCCTGAAGGGAGTCGGTCATGAAATTCTTTACTTTCACTCGATGTGAAGCGGTGGTGCAGTAAAGAAATCATGCCGGAGGCCACCGCGAGGTCATTAAGATTCTACCCGCTTAATACACAGGAGGAGAAAGTTATCCACAAGAGTTTTCCACACGGTGGAAAACTTGTAATTACAGAAGTGGATAAGTGGTGGATTTAAGTGCATAACAGGTCTTCTTCCCTGATATTTAGCGGAAAACTCCAAAAGCTCAAGGGTGTGGATAACTTAGTGGTAGTAGGGGGTTTGGGTGGGATATGCACCGTAGTGGATACCGTACTGCCGTAAATATCCCCAGGTTTACGTCCCAAGAGTACGCAGTATCTCCACAGCCTGTATACCCGCCGCAATCACCGCCTCCACGCCACAAACGAGCCCGGAATCACGCGGAAAAAAGCGTTAAGAACTTGATTTACGCCCTCCACTCTTCTAAAGTTGTGCTGTTGTGTGTGCACCGCCTACTGCGAATAGTCGCGGTACCTCCGTGCACCAAGAAGCGTACGGTTCCGATACCCGTGAGGGCACGAACCGCAAAAATCAAGGAGACAAAGTATGAGCAAGCGTACTTTCCAGCCGAACAACCGCCGTCGCGCTAAGAAGCACGGCTTCCGTCTGCGTATGCGTACCCGTGCAGGCCGCGCGATTCTGTCGAGCCGCCGCGGTAAGGGCCGCGCAAAGCTCTCGGCCTAATCACGGCATATAGTTCGCCCGCCGATGCACACGCATCGGCGGGGGG
>NZ_KV821835.1:0-48292 GCF_001815755.1 Rothia sp. HMSC061C12 | reverse complement strand
TCGTTGTCCAAGAAACGGGAGGCAGTTCAGAGAATATCCAGCACGGGGGCTTTTGCGTGCCCATTCACGGGCGAAAACTATAGAAGTGAACTACTGAATCACAAAGTTCACCTGAGCCGAAGTCACACCATTCACCGTGGCAGTCGCCCAGTAAGAGCCCTTCTGAGCGGTCGAAGCGGAGGAGCAACCCAGCACGTTGATCTTACGGTCCCACGCCAGGTCGGTTGCACCCTCGGCACCTGCGGCTACCTCAGCCTTCTGAACGGCGGTCGCCGCGCACAGGCTGCGGGTGTACACCTGAGCCGCACCGGAGGTGATGTTCAGGTCCACGCCGGTGTTCGCACCCTCGCCGCCCACGGCGCAGGGGGTCTTCGAGGAGTTCGTGTAGGTCACGTGGAAGGACACCTGCTCACCGGCCGCGAAGGTACGCTTCGCGGGGGTGACGGTCACCTTCAGGTCGTTCGCGGTACATGCCGCAACAGCAGCCGCAGTGGTCACCGAGGGTGCCGGTGCGGGGGTAGTCGGGGTCGCCGCGGGAGTGGTTGCCGCAGGGGTTGCCGCGGCGGTGGTCACGCTTGCAGTGGGTGCCGCAGAAGCGGTCACCGAGGGGGTTGCCGAAGCAGTAGCCGCCGCGGTTGCAGAGGCAGTCGCGCTAGCGGACGGGGTGACCGAAGCAGTTTCGGAGGGGCGAGCACTGAAGCTCTGGAAGGGTGCACCGGAAGCCGTTGCGGTGGAGGCTACAGTGGCGTCCTTCTTGCCGTTAATCATGCCGACCATGGAGGTCACGCCGGCGACCAGCAACAGAATGACAGCGAGCAGAGCAATGACCGCCACGATACGACGACGACGGTACACTTCGGGAGGCAGAACGGGACCATTTTCAGACATACCCTTAAGGATACCGGGTTTAACCCTGAGAATCACAGTGAACCCCGTTCATGCGGTTTTGGGAATATATGCCCTGTGGCGTAGGCTTTTCGGATGACCTCAGAGCCCAAACGCACCGCACGCACACGCCCCGAACCCACCCTACCCGAAGGCACCAACATCGAGGCGCTTCACCACCGAATCAACGGGTGGTTCCTCGACCATGCACGCGATTTGCCGTGGCGTCGTGACGAGTGCACCCCCTGGGGTGTGATGGTCAGCGAGTTCATGCTGCAGCAAACCCCCGTCAAGCGCGTGCTGCCCGTGTGGGAGGAGTGGATGCGCCGCTGGCCCACCCCTGCCGACCTTGCCGCCGAGCCCGCTTCGGAGGCGGTACGCGCCTGGGGCCGACTGGGTTACCCGCGCCGCGCGCAGCGTCTGCACGGTGCCGCTGTGGCGATTGTGGAGCAGCACGGCGGTAAGGTTCCCGCCGATTACGAGGCACTGCTGGCTCTGCCGGGCGTGGGTTCCTACACGGCGGCTGCGATTAGCGTGTTCGCGTTCGGTCTGCGCGCCACGGTAATTGATACGAATATCCGCCGCGTGCATGCGCGTGCGGTCTCCGGCAAGGCCTTGCCCTCGCGTTCGTTGACGGCGGCTGAGACTCGCTTGGCGGAGGCGCTCATGCCCGCCGATACCCCCACCTCCTGCCTGTGGAACGCAGCGACCATGGAGCTCGGCGCGCTGGTCTGCACGGCAAAGTCCCCGACATGCGAGCTGTGCCCGGTGGAGGATCTGTGCGCCTGGGTTGCGGCAGGCAAGCCGGAGGCGGACTACACCCCCAAGGGTCAGAGCTGGCACGGCACGGACCGCCAGGTGCGCGGCGCGGTCATGGCGGTGCTGCGTGCGGCGCATGAGCCGGTAAATCGTGAGCTGATTTTGAGCGCGGGTGTATCTGCGGCTGGCGATACGACCTCTTCACCCGGTGCTACCTCTTCACCCGATTTAGCGTTCCCGGCAAATGCACCCGCCGCGGTGCACCGCCCGCTCAAGGCGCTGTACGACCTCTCCCCCGCTGCCGAGCAGCTGCAGCGCTGCTATGCGGGGCTGCTGGCGGACTCTCTCGCCCGCGAAGTCGCCCAGGGCGATACTGTGCTCATCTCGCTCTAGTACCCGCCTCAGAAAGGCTCCTGGGGGCTTCTAGAGCCTTTAGAAGCTGGAGCCTTTAGAAGAGAAAACGCCTGTGGGGCGGTACCGAAATGATCCGGTACCGCCCCACAGGCGTTTCGTGCGCTAAAACCTAGCTATCTAGGGCTTAGTCCCCACCCTGGCCCTCTCGAGCCTCGGAAGCAGGTGCCTCAGCTGCGGGAGCCTCTGCGGCATCCTCGTTCAGCTCCTGCACCGAATCCAGAGCCAGCTCCTTCATCGGCTGAGACGAGAAGACGAACTTCGCGGAGTCGCCCTCACCTTCAACGTCCACGGTAATCTTCTCACCGGGCTTGATGTCGCCGAAGAGGATCTTCTCGGACAGGGCGTCCTCGATGTTGCGCTGCATCTCGCGGCGCAGAGGACGGGCACCCATGGACGGGTCGTAACCCTTAGCCGCCATGAGAACCTTCGCAGCATTAGTCAGCTCAATGGACATATCCTGCTCCGCCAGGCGCTTAGCCAGGCGGCCCACGAACAGGTCCACAATCTGCAGAATCTCAGACTCGGAGAGCTGCGGGAAGACGATAATGTCGTCCACACGGTTCAGGAACTCGGGGCGGAAGTGCTCCTTGAGGTTCTCCATCACGCGTGCCTGCATGCGCTCGTAGTCGGCTGCGGTGTCATCCATCGCCTGGAAACCAACCGGGATGCGGCGGTTCACGTCACGCGAACCCAGGTTGGTGGTCATGATGATGACGGTGTTCTTGAAGTCCACCACGCGACCCTGCGAGTCGGTCAGGCGACCGTCTTCCAGAATCTGCAGCAGCGAGTTGAACAGGTCGGCGTGAGCCTTCTCCACCTCGTCGAACAGGACCACGGAGAAGGGCTTGCGGCGGACCTTCTCGGTCAGCTGGCCGCCCTCATCGTAGCCAACGTAGCCGGGAGGCGCACCGAACAGACGCGAGACGGTGTGCTTCTCCTGGTACTCGGACATATCCAGGGTGATGAGCGAATCCTCATCGCCGAACAGGAACTCCGCCAGAGCCTTGGCAAGCTCGGTCTTACCCACACCAGTCGGGCCGGCGAAGATGAACGAACCACCGGGACGGCGCGGATCCTTCAGGCCTGCACGAGTACGGCGGATAGCGCGGGACAGTGCCGCAATAGCGTGCTCCTGGCCGATGACGCGCTTGTGGAGCTCCTGCTCCATGGTCAGCAGGCGGGTCGACTCTTCCTCGGTGATCTTGTAGACCGGAACACCGGTGGAAGCAGCCAGAACCTCAGAAATAACCTCGGGGGTCACGGTGCCGAATGCGTCGCCGCCTTCGCGCCATGCCTTCTCGGCTTCTTCCTTCTCAGCCAGGACCTTCTGCTCCTGATCACGCAGGCCTGCGGCCTTCTCGTAATCCTGGGAGTTGATGGCGTCTTCCTTCTGCTGGCGCAGCTTGGCGGCCTTCTCGTCGAGCAGCTTGATTTCCGGGGGTGCGGTCATGCGCTTGATGCGCAGGCGTGCGCCCGCCTCGTCAATCAGGTCGACAGCCTTATCCGGCAGGAAGCGGTCAGAGATGTAGCGTGCCGCAAGGTTCACGGCAGTCTCGATAGCCTCGTCGGTAATGGTGACGCGGTGGTGTGCCTCGTACTTATCGCGCACGCCCTTGAGGATCTGCACGGCGAGCTCCTGAGAGGGCTCATCAACCTGAATCGGCTGGAAGCGGCGTTCCAGGGCGGCGTCCTTCTCAATGTGCTTGCGGTACTCGTCCAGGGTGGTTGCACCGATGGTCTGCAGTTCGCCTCGAGCCAGCATGGGCTTGAGGATGGAGGCAGCGTCAATTGCGCCCTCTGCGGCACCTGCACCAACGAGGGTGTGGATCTCGTCAATGAACAGGATGATGTCGCCGCGGGAGCGAATCTCCTTCAGAACCTTCTTCAGGCGCTCTTCGAAGTCACCGCGGTAGCGCGAACCTGCGACCAGGGAGCCCAGGTCCAGGGTGTACAGGTGCTTGTCCTTGAGGGTTTCGGGGACGTCACCGTGCACGATAGCCTGTGCCAGGCCCTCCACGACGGCGGTCTTACCGACACCGGGCTCACCAATCAGCACGGGGTTGTTCTTAGTACGGCGGGAGAGGACCTGCATGACGCGTTCCATCTCCTTGTGGCGGCCGATGACCGGGTCCAGCTCGCCCTCACGCGCTGCTGCGGTGAGGTTGCGGCCGAACTGATCCAGGATGGTCGAACCCGCGGGAGTGCCTTCGCGAGAGTTGCCTGCACCCACGCCGGCGGTTTCCTTTTCACCGGAGTTGTTGCCGGGGTAGCCGGAAATCAAGTCCATCACGGCCTGGCGCACGGCAGCGGGCTCAGCGCCCAGCTTGACCAGCACCTGGTTTGCCACGCCCTCGTTTGCACGAACCATGCCCAGCAGGATGTGTTCGGTGCCGATGTAGCCGTGGTTCAGCTGAATAGCCTCGCGCATGGACAGTTCGAGAACCTTCTTCGCGCGCGGGGTGAAGGGGATGTGGCCATTAGGCGCCTGGGGGCCGGGGCCGACGATGTCCTGAACCTGTTCACGTACTGCGTTCAGGGTAACGCCCAATGATTCCAGGGCGCGGGCACCGATGCCTTCGCCCTCGTGAATCAGACCGAGCAGAAGGTGTTCGGTACCGATGTAGTTGTGGTTGAGCATGCGTGCCTCTTCCTGGGCAAGCACCACAACGCGCCGAGCTCGATCGGTAAAGCGTTCAAACATTTACGCACTCCTTGCATTTTCCTATTGATACAAGAGTACGTTGAGCGCGGCTGAAAGGGCGGGCTGATGGGCGTCTGTTCGCCATCAAGAGAACAGATGAGCTGTTCCGGGCGTTCTAGGGGCGGTTTAGGCGCGGTTTCGGGGCTTCTGGCGGGGCTCGGGGGCGGTTTTGAGGGGTCTAGCTCACGCAGGTGAGCCTACCTGAAGGTGGATGGGTGCCGCCAGGTCGGTGCTAGCTGTTTTTGTCGGTGCTGACTGCTTCTCCCGAGGCCAGCTGTTTTTGCCGGGGCTGGCTGTTTTTGCGGAGGCAGTCTGTGCAGAGTGTGCGCATATTGCCGTCGGATGTACCGCGGACAGGTGCTACAAGTGGGTTCCGAGGGTCTACGGTGCCGATACGAGGGTTTGCGGGAGGGGCGAACACACAAGAACCCACATAGACCAACACCTAAACCGCTTGTTTCCTGCACGTGCATGAATATATTGCAGAAATTTTTAAAAATTTATATGTTTAAGTGAGAAATTTCAATAATTCGCAAAAAATATTTGCCGGATAACGCGGCGCTTATTTTCCGGATAATTCCCGCATCATTTCGGCGCCCCATCAAGAGATAATCCGTAAGTTCTGAAAGCCCCACCGAAGATGCAGGGCTCCCAATTATTCGAAAATTTCAGTCAGTACATTCCAGCCCCTTCGATGGAATACCCAACGCAACGATCGCATGAATATCACAGCGCATATCCCCCGCTTTGAAGAGATTAATGCAACATTACCTTTAGTGTTCCTGCCAATGCATGAAACCTAAATGGGGAACCCGCACTCGACACCAGATTGCGCATCCGATTCCCCACTCTTCCTCCTAATAATTCAGAAGCGGGCATCAGCAAAGGATCAATATATTTTACATGTAAATAGTTAATTGGGGTGGGTGATATAAAAACACCCCACCACCCCCAGCAGATATGTAACGCATATCAAGAAATACCGGGGCAAAACTAAAGGCGGACGGTGATAACACCGTCCGCCCTAAGCGCTCGGAGGTTTAGAGCCTTGAAGAACCAACCCCTCCGGTTACGCGTAATAACTTAGAACTTTTAGTCCTGAGCCTTCATTGCTTCGTAGTATGCGTCCTGAACATCCTGGTGGATACGACCGCGGTCAGAAACCTTGTGGCCGTTAGCCTTAGCCCACTCGCGAATTGCTGCGGTCTCGGGGTTGCGCTTAACCGGAGCAGCGGTACCACGGGGGGCACGGGTGCGCTGGGTAGCGGTGCCCTGCACGCGGCGGGACTTCGCTACGAAGGGGCGGATAGCGTCACGCAGGCGAGCTGCGTTTGCGGAGGACAAATCGATTTCGTAGTGAGCGCCGTCCAGACCAAAACGGATAGTTTCGTCTGCGGGGCCGCCATCGAGATCGTCTTCAAGGATGATGCGAACCTTCTGTGCCATTGAGGCACCTCCTCATCTGTTGCATATATCCTGTGGAGTAAACTCAAAAGCCTCTATCGGGATTGAGAAAATAGTGTGCCGGATATATTTATGTACTAATTTTCTTTCATATAGTATCAGAAATATATTAAAGATTCCGAAAATATTCTGAGCTTTGAAACAATACGCCAATCATCCGCAGCGATATATCGCTTCTGTGCATCCCCGTTAAATCTGCACTCGCTACAAGAACATTAAAGTGAAGTTTAGAGTGCAAATACTTTGGATTCTTCCAGGCAGCAGACACAGCCCCCAGAGACAAAGACACCTAATAATGTACCCCGGCGTCCCCGACAATCTGAGTGAAATATAGCGCCCGCACGAGCCTGCACATTAGACCATTCGCACCATACATTTCAGCTCTATTCAAAAGCGAAATTCTGCTATCTCCCAACCCCTCATTATTTTCTATGTAACGCGTTCATGCATAAGAGCAGAAACCCCCGCCAGAGTGAATAGAGCAGCATAAATCAGCACCAGAATAGAGCAAAAAAGCACCTTAAAACGTCCCTGACCTGTGCAAACAAACAGAAAACTCCACCTCAGAAGCTATACACCGTGCAAAAGAGTGCACAGAAAACGGCGGGTGCCGCAGATACAAGCGTATCCGCGGCACCCGCCGCATTATCACCTCATGCAGAAGTCAGAAGCTTAGGCTTCCGGCTTCATCAGGGGGAAGAGAATAGTCTCACGAATACCGGGCTGACGCACCACAGTACCCGGACGCTCCGGATCCTGATCGCCCGCCAGCAGCATAATCAGACGGTCAATACCCAGACCCAGGCCACCCATCGGGGGTGCACCGTGCTCCAGGGCGCGCAGGAAGTCCTCATCCAGCTCCATCGCCTCGTCATCACCGGCAGCAGCCAGCAGCGACTGAGCGGTCAGGCGCTCACGCTGAATAACCGGGTCAATCAGCTCGGAGAACGCAGTACCGCGCTCCATACCGCCAATAATCAGGTCCCACGCCTCAATCAGCGGCTCACCGGAACGGTGCGGACGCGCCAGCGGCTGAGCGCTCGGCGGGTAATCGTACACGAAAGTCGGGTTCACCAGGGTCGGCTCAACAATCTCACCGAAGAGCTCGGTCACCAGCTTCTCAGCGTCCCACTTCGGGTCGATGTCCACCTCATGCTTCTCAGCGATCTCACGCAGAACCGAAGCGTCAGTCTCGGGGGTGATCTCAACGCCCACAGCCTCAGACAGGCCCGGGTACACGCCAACCCACTTCCACTCACCGAACAGGTCAATGGTGCCGTTCTCAGTCTCAATACGCTCGGTACCGACAGCCTTCGCGCAGCTTTGGATAATCTCCTTCATGCGCTCAGCCATCACAAACTGGTCAGCATACGTCTCGTAGCACTCCAGGGTGGTGAACTCGGGGCTGTGGGTCGAGTCCACACCCTCGTTACGGAACACGCGACCAATCTCGTACACGCGGTCAATGCCACCAACCACTGCACGCTTGAGCGGCAGCTCGGTCGCAATACGCATGGTCATCGGCTGGTCAAAAGCGTTCAGGTGGGTGCGGAACGGGCGAGCCGTCGCGCCACCGTGCACCAGCTGCAGAACGGGGGTCTCAACCTCAATGTAGCCGTGATCCTCCAGCACGCGGCGGACGGTGCGGGTAATCAGGGCGCGCTTCTTCACCAGCTCGCGAGCCTCCTCGCGAACCATCAGGTCCAGGTAACGCTGGCGAACGCGGGTTTCCTCGTTCAGGTCCTTGTGCAGAACCGGCATGGGGCGCAGCGCCTTCGACGCCATCTTCCAGTCGGTCACCATAATGGACAGCTCACCGCGGCGAGAAACAATCACGCGACCGGTCACGAACACGTGGTCACCCAGGTCAACCAGGGACTTCCACTCAGACAGGGACTCCTCGCCCACCTCAGCCAGCGACAGCATCGCCTGGATGCGCTTACCCTCGGTACCACCCTGCAGGGTCGCAAAGCACAGCTTACCGGTGTTACGGACGAACACCACGCGGCCACCAACATGCACCACACGGTCAGTCTCGTCGCCAGCCTTCAGCTCCTCAGCAGCCAGCTTCGGATCGTACTCGGCGCGCAGACCCTCAATGTGGTTGGGCTCCACGCGGTTACCCTCAGAATCCAGCAGACCCACCGGGTATGCCTCGCGACCCGACTCGATCAGCTTCGCACGCTTCTCCAGGCGAATCTGCATCTGCTCGGACATATCAGCAATCGCCGGTGCGGCAGTGTGCTCAGTGCTCACAGTGATACCTATCTGTGTAGTGTGTTGGGGACTCTTCTAAACGAACGAACGCTTAGCGCAGGTCCATGTTGTCAATCAGGCGGGTCGGGCCAACGAACGCAGCAACCAGTGCCAGCACTCGCTCCGACTCCTCAGTCGGCTCACCGAAAGTCATCGGGTCGACCAGTTCCAGGTAGTCAAGGCGCACACCCGGAGTGGAGTTGATACGCTCACGCGCACCGTCCAAATCAATCTCGTGGAAGCCACGGTTCAGCGAATTCTCACGCAGCATCGCCAGGGTGCGGGACAGCACCAGGGCAGACTCGCGCTCCTCATCCGACAGGTAGCTATTACGCGAAGACAGCGCCAGGCCGTTATCTTCGCGAACAATCGCCACAGGGCGCATGGTCACGTCGTGGTTGAAATCGCGCACCATACGCTGAATCAGGATGTACTGCTGAGCGTCCTTCTGACCGAAGTACGCATTCACCGGGTGGTTACCGGCTGCGGGGCGAATAATGTTGAAGAACTTATTGACCACGGCCAGCACGCCATCAAAGTGGCCCGGACGGGTCGCACCCTCAAACTTGGTGCCCAGCTCGCCGCTCGAAATGCGGATGAGCGGGTCACCGTCGGGGTACATCTCTTCAACCTCGGGGGCAAAAATAATGTCAACACCGGCGGCACCAGCCAGGGCAGCGTCTGCCTCCAGGGTGCGCGGGTATGCTTCGTAATCCTCGCCGGGGCCAAACTGCAGCGGGTTCACGAAAATGGAGGCGACCACTACATCGTTCTGTTCAGCGGCGCGACGCAACAGGGTTGCGTGGCCGTCGTGCAGGGCGCCCATGGTGGGCACGTAGCCCAGGGATGCGTTCTTGTACTGAACTGCGGTGCCGTTCTGCTCCGCCTCCTGGCGGGCTGCCCGGTCCAGTTCTTCCTGCGCTGCGGCAAGGGATTCGGTGATTGCCGTGCGGAAATCCGCAATGGTGGTCACGACTCGGGGCATCGAAGTCTCAGTCATGACGAGAACTCCTTGTTTTCGGGGGCTGAATCATCAATATCGCCGGGGTGGTTGCGGTCCGAAGACTCACCCAGCAGATTCTCAATTCGTCCCAGTTGTTCATCGTTTAACAAACCTCTATTATGCGCTCTTTTTGCGGTTGCGTGTGCCAGAGCGGCATAAGAGTCTGTAATATCACCTGTTTTCTCATGCTCTGAGTACTCATTCAGAGCCTGAAGGTGAGCCTTCACGGTGCCGGCGTCTCCGCGTGCCACGGGCCCGGTGAGAGCACCCTCACCGCTGGCGAGCGCATTGTCCACGGCGGCTCGCACGAGCGGCCCCATGTAGCGTGCCGGGTCCTCAATACCGATGGAGGCGAGCATCTGCTGGGACTGACCCAGGATGGTCACGAGGTGGTTCGCGGCGTGCGCTAGAGCGGCGTGGTAGAGCGCTCGGTCGGCCTCGGCAACGTGCACGGGTTCACCGCCCATCTCCACCACGAGTGCCTGAGCAATCGGGATGAACGGTGCAGGCCCGGTCACGGCGAAGCAGGTGCCGTTCAGGCGCTGCAGGTCCACGGACATGCCGGTAAACGTCATGGCGGGGTGAATCGCCAAACCGATAGCGCCCAGCGCGGTCGCCGGTGCCAGAACCTCAGTGCCGTGACGGCCGGAGGTGTGCACCAGAATCTGACCGGCGGTAATACTTCCCGAGGACGCCAGGTAGGTGACGAGGCCCGGCAGCTCATCATCGGGAACCGCAAGAATCAGCAATTCGCTACGCTCAGCAATCTGCTCCACCGGCAGCAGCGGCACATCGGGAAGCAGCATCGCGGCGCGCTCCTGAGAAGCCTCAGACACCGCGTGAACGCCCACAATAGTGTGCTCACAGGCGCGCAAAGCCGCACCGAGGACGGATCCGACCCTCCCGGCGGAAATAATTCCAATGCCTAAACGCGCAGGTTTTGAATGCTGTATCACGGCTTTAAGTATATTCTCCCTTTTACGCAGCCCCTGCCGTCGGTGTCACGAAGAACACTGACGGCAGGGCGCGATCTGCAGTTTTGCTGCCCGCTAACCCGGCGGGGAAGCTCAACTGACGGACTGGCTTAGGGACGCCCACTCATCACCGGTACGCGGTAGTAAGGCTCAATACCCTCCAGCCGAACCGTCATCAACCACACCAGGTCCTCGCAGACACGCGGCGGCAAGTGCATCATGAGCGTGCGCACCGGGCCGGGCACCGTACCGAAATGCACACTCGCGCATCCGAAGGCACGCTGCAGCGGACCCTGACCTCGGCTCACGCTCAGCACACGGCTGACCGGAACAATCGACAGCGTGCGGATAAAGTAGCCGCCACGAATCAGCAGCAGGTCGCCCCGCGTATGCTCACCAACGCTCGAACGTGCCGCATCAGAATCAATGCGGGTGCTCGCCTGCACCGAACCGGCAGTGTAACCGACCGTGGTCACGCCGTTACGCTTCCAGGTGAGCAGGTCCATCCAGCGCGCCGAAGAGGGCGTCACAATCATTGCCGGAACCTGCGGCTTCTGACTCTTCAGCGAACCATCAGCGGTATCCAGCAGCACCTGCGCCTGCGCCTCATCCAGGGCGGGCAACAGCAGGCGCAACACCATCAGCGTCTCCTGCTTATTGCCAACCGGCAGGGCAACATTGCGGGTCACAACCTTCTGGTTGTCGTTCTTCTCAATACCAATACCGGCAATGGTCATCTTGATGCGGTACCAGCCGAACGCACGCCACAGGATGGACTGCTCCACGGCGAGTGCCTGAATACGCTCAACCATCACGTTCTGGGTGTGCGTGCCGGTGAAACCGTACCGCAGGGTCACGCCACCCTGACCGCTGGGGGTGATTTTGAAGTTCGCGGCGCCATCAAAACGCGTCCAGAGGGCAACCACGTAACCGACCATGGGCGCGAACATACCGGGCAGCATCGCCATGAAAATCAGGAACGGGCTCTCGCCGGCCATCATCGCGGCGAAGACGGCGGCACCGACCATGAGGGCCACGGCGGGCACCAGCCACACCAGGTGCTCCAGCATGATGGAGGCAATCAGACGCACATTCGAGATGCGGAAAATCGGCGGCTGCGAGGGGTCAGCCGTGACCGGCATCGGCATGCGAGCGCCGCGGCGGGATGCGACGGGCTGCTGAGTACCGGGGTGCTGGGGTGCAGACTGCTCGGGGGCGGGCTGCTGGGCGCCGTCCTGCAGAGGCGCACCATAGGACGCCTCGTAAGATGCCTCAAACGGCTGGTGCAGCTGATTCGCATCCGGCATGCGCTCCGCCGAAATCTGCATGCTATCGGGCAGCACGTCGACCGGGCGGCCAGTCGCCTCCGAACGCAGCAGGTTAATACTCGCCATCGCGGTGCGGCGCAGAACCTCCGCCTTGCGGGCAGAAACGTACTTGATGTGCAACGCCTCCGAAGAACCGTCAGCCACCTCAAAACGCAGCTCCGACAAACCCAGCAGACGTGCCACCAGAGGACGCGAAATGTCCACGCTCTGCACGCTCTCCAGACGGATCGTGCGGTTCTTCTTGAACAGAAAACCGCTACGGCGGTGAATCGCCAAATCGTCCAGGCTATAACGGGTAAACCACCAGTCAATCGAGCCAGCAACCAGAATCAGCACGAGCACGGCGAAGCCGATAAGCTGCGAGTACGTTGCGCTGAAGTAGCTGCTGTTCTCATCAAATGCCTGCGTCAGGCGCGCGCCCCACTCGTTCGGCGGGGTGGTCAAAATATTCAGGATAATGCTCTGGAAGAAACCAAACGCCAACAGAATAATGAACCAGAGGTTCATGATGAACGTGCGAATATCGGCACGCCACCACTTCTGCTCCTGAGAGTTCGGGGCGTTATTATTCGGAACCGGGGTACTCATTAGAGTGCCGCCATTCGCTCATCGGCGCGGCGCACCAGATCCGCGCGCAGCTCCTCCGCCACGTTCAGCGGAATACCGAACAGCACCATCGTGCCGGTGGTCGTACCCGCGGTGCGCACCGTCAGGCGGGCAACACCGCACATGCGCTCCAGAGGGCCCGAATCCACATCAACATACTGGATGCGGCCGTACGGCATGGAGCTCATCGAACGGAACACGATACCGCGGCGAGCCATCAGGTGATTCGACTCCAGCGCGTAGCCGAGCGCGCGAGTACGGCGCGGAGTGGTCAGAATCCACCACAGACCCCACAGACCAAACACCGCGACCACCACCAGGCCGACGATGCGTAGCGCCTCCGGGCCGCCGAAGAACGTGCCCGCACAATACATGGCAACACCCGCAAGGATCGGGAGCGCCAAGGCAGAAATAGTGTGAACAAAACGAACCGTCAGGTAGCCGGAGGCGGCGGGCACCCACTGCGGCTCCGGCACGGGCTGAGAGGCTACCGGCTGGGAGCTTACCGGCTGAGAAGGTGCCGGCTGCGCGGGAACCTGCTGAGGCGCGTTCGGGTACGCGGCAGCGGGCGGAACCTGCTGTCCATACTGCGTCTGCTGGTTATTCTGGGTCTGCTGTCCATACGGGGCACCAGGCTGACCGTAAGCCGCCTGCTGGTACTGCCCGTACTGGTTCTGCTGAACAGGCTGACCATACTGACCCTGCTGGACATCCTGCCCGTACCGACCATTCGGCGAATAACTATTCTGGTTAGGAGCCGACATAGGTTCCTCCCTCTCGCGGCTTTACAGCACCGGAAGAGGAGGCCGCATCCTCATCATCCTCCGGCGGAATACGACAACAATGCTGAGCCCACAGGCCAGCAATCAGCAGGGCAACACTGCCCACACAATTAACAAGAACCTCCCAAAAGACCACCGAAAAACCGCGCACAGACACCATCGCCACATGGTAACCAAGAATCGCAGCGCACCAGCCCGTCAACAGGGCACCGGTCATGATGGAACCCTGCGCATACGCCACCGCACGCGCAGCAAGAATCGGGCCCATATGCGGCACCTTCTCACGCGTCTGAATACGACGATAACGAGCCACCTGCACACCCAGCCACACGGCACCCGCCGCAACCAGCAGGCACACCGCGCCGAGCATCCACGAAAAATTCAGCTCACCAAAACCGGCGCCAATCATCACGGAATTCACCATAAGAGCGGCAGCGGCACCGCACACAGCCGCCACAATAATCGCCCGATAACTCAGGGGCTTCATGGTGTTTCCTTTCGGTAGGTTCCTCTACCTTCCAGAGTGCCACATTTAAGGCTGATCAGGTACCTGCATCTCACGCATATAGCTAATAGCGTCTTCATCCGCCCCAAGCAGCGTGCGGGACAGCTCCGCAACGTTCACGACCTCGCGACTCAGCGGTGTGGGAACCTCATCCGGCCGCTCCCCCGAAGGCTCCGCACGCCGGGTCACCGTCAGGTACGCCTGCGGGTCCATCTGCGCCCACGGCACCAGCACGAAAGCACGCTCCTGCGCCCGCGGATGCGGCAAAGTCAGCACCGGATCCTCAGAGATCACGCCGTCATAGTCAATCACGTCAATATCGAGGGTGCGCGGGCCCCAACGCACCAGGCGCTCACGGTGATGCGCCGCCTCCACCGCATTACACAGCTTCAGCAGCTCGTAGGCGCCCAGGTCAGTGGCCACCTCAATGACCGCGTTCACGAAATCCGGCTGACCCGCCGGGCCACCCACCGGGGCGGTACGGTACAGCCCGGAGGCGCGCACCAGCTGCACGCCGCCCGCCACCAGGTCGGCGACGGCACGTTCCAGGGTGTCTTCGCTTTCGCCCAAGTTCGAGCCCAACGCCAACACCGCGCGGTGTTTCAGGGTGTTGGGCTTCTGCGTATCGGTTGTCTGGGTGCCAGCCACTAGCGGCCGCCCTCTACGACACGCTCCGCGGCACGCTCACGGAACACGCTCACCGCAACGTTACCGAACGGCAACTCAATCGGCGCCTGCGGCTTCGATACGGTAATCTCCGCCGCCTCCACAAGCTCAAACATCGCGAGAATACCCTCGGCAATGTTCACCGCGAGGGTCTCAATCAGGTCCAGCGAACCGTTCGTCACGTGGCGGTGAATCAGGTCAACCACGAGCGCGTAGTTCGTGGTCTTCGTCAGGTCATCCGTGGCGGCTGCGGCGGAAAAATCGCTGTACAGGGTCGCGTCCACGACGAAGGGCTGGCCGTCGCGCTTCTCAAAGTCGAGCACGCCGTGGTAGCCCTTGGCGGTAATGCCGGTGAGGGTGATGCGGTCGTGGCGGGCGTAATCTGCCTGGGTCATTGGGGTCTCCTAAAAGTATTCGAGTAGTCGGCAAGCGAGGTTTAGCTGACAGAACGCAGCGCGGAGGCGACCGTCACCGCATCCACGCTGGCGGGCACGTCGTGCACGCGCACCGCCCACACGCCGCGCGCCGCCACCAGGGCGGTCACCGCCGCGGAGGCTGCCGCACGGTGCTCAGCCGGGCGCGGCTCCGACAGCGACTGCCACAGTTCGCGTTCCGCCTCGCCCGCATCGGTTGCGGTGAAGCCGCTCGCGTTCAGGCGCTCAGCCAGCGCCATATCCGCCGCCGTGAGGGCGTTCGCGATAAAACGCTTGCGGGAACCAGCAATGAGCAGGCGGTGGCCCAAGCCCTGTAGCTCGTCAAGGGCGGCGAGCAGCTCCCAGTCCTGCATGCCGCCCTTCGCAAAGCCCAGACCCGGGTCAAGAATCAGGTTCTGCGGCAGCACACCGGCGGCAAGGAAACGCTCACGCAGATCGGTCAGCTCCTCCACGACCTCGGTGACCACGCCGCACGGGTACTCCGCCAGGCTGTCCATGGTCTGGGAGGTGCCGCGCGCGTGCATGAGGATGTACGGCACCTGCAGCTCCGCGGCGGTCTCAATCATTTCATCGCTCACGTTCAGACCCGACACATCGTTGATGATGTGCGCACCGGCGGCAATGGCGGCGCGGGCGGTCTGCGGGTTCATGGTGTCAACGCTGATGGTGGTGCCCATCTGCGCGACTGCCTCGATGACGGGCAGGATGCGGCGCTGCTCCTCCTCCACGCTGATACGCACGGCACCGGGGCGGGTGGATTCGCCACCGATATCGATAATGGAGGCGCCCTCGGCAATCATGCGGGCGGCGCGGGCGATAGCGTCGGTCGCGGCGTAGTGCTTGCCGCCGTCGCTGAAGGAGTCGGGGGTGACGTTGAGGATGCCCATCACGAGGGTGCGTTCGGCGGCGAGCGCATCGCAGGGCAGGGGTGCTACACGGGTGGATTCGGTCATGGTTTTAATCGTACCGAATCTGCCGGATGACACAGCGCGCCATATTTGCATATGGCATACCGATTTAGGGGTATCCTGGGAGGGTATGCTCTGCCTGCGTCACAGCGGTGTGGGTTGGGCACCTCATACACATACATACTCTAGGAAGTGACTCATCGTGAATATGAAGACCGGCGCTTGGATCCTGTCCCTGGTGGCTCTTGCTGCGCTTGTGACCATTGTGCTTGCTGAAGGCGCCCCCGCGGTCCGCTGGATTGCTTTCGGCACCGCAACCGGTTGCGGCTTTATTGCTGTGGGCCTGATTGTGACTCTTGCGCTGGGTTGGGACGATAAGAATGAAGCCCACTAAGGGTCTTTGAGTCTTCTTCGGGGTCTGTGCGGCACCATTGCCGGTGCCGGCGGCTCCGAGGGACACAACCGCACAGCAAAAGGGGCGGAGGTGAAAACCTCCGCCCCTTTTAGTGTGCTTATAAACTGTGAAAACCTTAGCTCCACAAACGGGTTTCTTCCCACCCTTGCGGTATACCCATTGCCCGGGAGATATCAACTCCAGGAACGGAAATATTAGGACGCTCCTTCAGGATCCGCGTTAGAGATTCCGTGTCTCCGATTCCACCCTGATCCATCAGATATTTGAGGAGGGTGAGCATGCCGAAGGTTTTACACATCTTATGGTTCTCTTCAGCCTGTGGCACACCAAATAGGTCAACAACCTCACGGATTTCAGGGCTCTCAACTCTTCCACCTCTCAACACACGCGGCAAGCGAGGCTCTGGGTGCAGCTTATTGTAGAACCTACTTTGATGCGCACAAATATTGCGCATTACCCGCAGCGAGTTAATCCAGGTTTCCAGTTGGGGGTCAGTACACCCCAGAGCTTTCGCGATATCTCGCCGAATATTTGGCGGGGAGACCAAATACAGATTCTGCAGAGCCCCTAAATCTAGAACTTCCACCACTACCCACACAGGCAACTTCCCGCCGTATTGCTCACGGTGATGCTTCACGAATTCTTCCTCAGAAGTACGAATAAGTTGTTCGCTTTTTCTCGTGAATCTATTCCAAGCAGTGCGCCTTTTACTACCTTGAAGGTCACATCGGGCTTCATCCTCGTATATGAGTGGATCCACTTCCCCCAGTAAATTCCCTAGACGAGACCGCAAATACACCTCAAACTGCGAGAAGTACGAAAACGCAATAGACCGAAGATTACGGTCATATTCATACAGGGCCACAATATCTTCAAAGACCGTTCCGGGCACGAAAGTATCCAAGCGCTGCCCGCTTCCCGACGACCGCCGAAACGAATAGTAGTAACCACTCAGACGGTAGTAACTAACACGCTCGAGGACATGAACAGCACGTTCTTGCGAACCTACGAGCATACCTCGCTGCCGCAAGATTCCAACCTGCTGTTCATATGTTTTAAATGGTTTTACGATTGAAGGCATGCACTATCCATTACTTAATGTCGTTTCATCATTGGAACTCTTTAATAATATCAATATAAGGATATTAAGGGTGTACCTACACGACATGTAAGCCATCTGTATTGCTAAGGCAATCATTTAAAAACGATGACCGGTCCTGGACCCATGAGGGGAGGAACCGGTCGCGGTTGTTTCGTTTCAGATGAGGCGAGGAACAGCCATGCTTGCGCTAACAACGGTACGTAAAGAACGCGATATGTAGCGTTGTTAAAAAGAAGACCGGTCCTGTACTCCCGAAGGAGTGGTGCCGGTACTAGTGGTACTACTCTACAGCTGATGATGCTCTTCACGCAAGGGCTCTCGTCATACAGCCCAACAAATGCGGCTACACAGCGCAGGGGGCAGGATTCCTTAGAATCCTGCCCCCCCTGTCGCACGCATAGCTATATGCTCATTCCATGCGCTTAGCGCTGCGAGAAGATCAGGCTCATCGCCTCCGCACGGGTTGCGCCGTTCATCAGCGCACCGCGCACCGCGCTGGTCACGGTCTTCGCGCCCGGCTTACGCACACCGCGCATCGACATGCACATGTGCTCAGCCTCAATCACCACAATCGCACCGCGCGGGTTCAAGTGCTCCTCCAAAGCCTCCACCACCTGCGTGGTCAGACGCTCCTGCACCTGCGGGCGGCGAGCGTACAGGTCCACCACGCGGGCGAGCTTGCTCAGGCCGGTCACCTTACCGTCCGGGCCGGGAATGTAACCCACATGCGCCACGCCGTGGAACGGCACCAGGTGGTGCTCACAGGTCGAGTAGAAGGGAATGTCCTTCACCAGCACCATCTCAGAGTGGGCGATGTCGAAGGTCGTACCCAGAATCTCGCCGGCGTCCTGGTGCAGGCCCGAGAAGAACTCCGCGTAGGCGCGCGCCACACGTGCAGGGGTCTGCTGCAGACCGTCACGGTCCGGGTCCTCACCAATCGCGAGCAGAATCTCACGGACGGCAGCCTCAATACGCGGCTGGTCAACGGCGTTCTTAACCTCGCTCATTCTCTGCTCCATTCTGGTTCGGGGTGCCGTTCTCCGGGCGCTGCGCCGGAGGGGCGGGGTAGTTCGGGTACTGCTGGGTGGGCATTGCGACGGTCGGGTCGGCGTCCGGGTTGATGAGGGGCACCTGAGGCGGCAACGGCTGCGTAGGTGCTACCGGAACCTGCTGCGCGGGTGCAGCCGGTGCTACCGGAACAGTAGGTGCCGTAGCAGGAGCTGCCGGCGCCTCGGCAGGTGCTTCCTCAGCCTTCTGCGCCTCCTGAGCCAGCTCGCTCGGTGCCTTTACCGGCGGGATGTCGGTACGCTCGCGGGTCGGCTTGGAGTACCAGTGCTCACGCTCGGGGCGCTTGCGAACATCCTTGAAGATTTCGGCAATCTCGTTTTCGAGCAGGGTTTCCTTCTCGAGCAGGGCGAACGCCAGGCGGTCCAGAATATCGCGGTTTTCCAGCAGAATCTGGAACGCCTCATCGTGTGCCTGCTCCAGCAGGGCGCGGATCTCAGCGTCAACCTTTGCCGCGGTCGCGTCGGAGTAGTTGCGTGCCGAAGCGCCGCCGCCACCGAGGAACGGTTCGGTGTCTTCGCCGCCGAGCTTCACGGAACCAATCACAGCGCTCATGCCGTAGTCGGTAACCATCTTGCGGGCGGTGTCGGTTGCCTTCTGAATGTCGTTAGACGCACCGGTGGACGGGTCGTGGAAGACGATTTCCTCAGCCGCACGGCCACCCATCGCGTACGCCATCTGGTCAAGCAGTTCATGGCGGGTCGTGGAGTACTTATCGTCCTGCGGCATGACCATGGTGTAACCCAGGGCGCGACCACGCGGAAGAATCGTAATCTTGGTGACCGGCGCGGAGTTACGCAGTGCCGCCGCGACCAGGGCGTGACCGCCCTCGTGGTATGCGGTGACCTTACGCTCGTGCTCGTTCATGATGCGCGAGGAACGCTGCGGACCAGCCATGACGCGGTCGATTGCCTCGTCGATAGCGCGGTCGTCAATCACGTTGCCGTTATCGCGGGCGGTCAGCAGAGCCGCCTCGTTCATGACGTTCGCCAGGTCAGCACCGGTGAAGCCGGGGGTGCGCTTAGCAACCTGAGCAAGGTCAACGGTGTTAGCAATCGGCTTGCCTGCGGCGTGAACGCGCAGGATGTGTTCGCGGCCCTGCATGTCGGGGGCGTCCACACCAATCTGACGGTCAAAACGGCCGGGACGCAGCAGCGCCGGGTCCAGAACGTCGGGTCGGTTCGTTGCAGCAATGACGATGACGTTCGAGTTGCCGTCGAAGCCGTCCATCTCAACCAGCAGCTGGTTCAGGGTCTGCTCACGCTCGTCATTACCGCCGCCCATGCCGACGCCGCGGCGGCGGCCAACAGCGTCAATCTCGTCGACGAAGACGATGGCGGCGGGGTCGCTCTTCGCTTCCTTGAACAGGTCGCGCACGCGGGACGCACCCACACCCACGAACATTTCAACGAAGTCAGAGCCAGAAATCGAGTAGAACGGCACGCCAGCCTCGCCCGCCACAGCCTTGGCGAGCAGGGTCTTACCGGTGCCGGGAGGACCGTACAGCAGAACGCCCTTGGGGATCTTGGCACCCAGGCGGGTGAACTTTTCGGGTTCAGCCAGGAACTCGCGGACTTCTTCCAGCTCGGCGAGCGCCTCGTCCACACCGGCGACGTCGCTGAAGCGGACTTCTGGCTTGTCCTTGGTGAATTTCTTCGCACGGGACTTGGAGAAGCTCATGACGGAGGAGCCGCCTCCGACTCGTCCCATCAGGAACCAGAAGAGCGCACCAAAGATCAGAATCGGCAGGAGCAGGGACACCAGGGAGCCCAGGAAGCTGTGCTCAACCGGCTGGTCCGTGTAGCTTTCCAGCTCGGCGGATTCCATTGCCTTAGCAACTTCGTCGCCGCGGGGCTGCACGTAGTAGAAGCGCACCGACTTACCGTAGTTGTCGTTGCCCTTCTTGTAGTCGTCCTTAAGCTGCAGCTCGACGCGCTGGTCGCCGTCGTAGATCTTTGCGCTCTTGACCTGGTGGTCGTTGAGCAGCTGAAGACCCACGTTGGTGTCCACCTGACGCGAGGGCTGAGTGAAGAAGGAGGCCATGAGGAAAGCCAGCATGATTACGAGAGCTGCACCCGGCCAGAACCAGGGGCCGTTAATCAGCTTCTTCAGGAAGCCCTCCGAGCCTTTCTGCGGAGTATTGGGGGTTTGCGCCAATGCTTTGTCCTTACGTTGCGGCTGTAACCCGTCGGGGGTTGCGGCATGCCAGCCGGAACACCCAACGATGCAACCTTAAATGTACCCTACCCCGGCGGGCGGCTAGGTACCGGGCTTCTCTATTTCACCTGCGGGCTAAAGGGTTGTAGCACTCGGCGGGGGTGAAAGTGCATCTTCCGCGGCGGGTACATCCGCCTCCACGTACATCCACCGGCGGGTACAGCAACGCCCCGCTCCCCCACAAGCGTGAGGAGGCGGGGCGTAACCACCTACAGCAGGGTTGCTGAGGTGAAGGCTTAGGAGTAAACGTGCGGGTGCAGGGTTGCGACGCAGTCCAGGTTGCGGTACTTCTCAGCGAAGTCCAGGCCGTAACCAACAACGAACTCGGGCTCGATGTCCCAGCCGACGTACTTGACCTCAACGTCAGCCTTGACGACCTTGGGCTTGCGCAGCAGGGTGCAAATCTCAACGGAAGCTGCGCCGCGAGAAATCAGGTTCTGCTGCAGCCATGCGAGGGTCAGGCCGGAGTCAATGATGTCTTCAACGATTAGGACGTTGCGGCCCACCAGGTCGGTGTCCAGGTCCTTGAGGATACGCACAACGCCGGAGGACTTGGTGCCGGAACCGTACGAGGAAACAGCCATCCAGTCCATGGTGTAGTGGCCCTTGAGAGCGCGGGAAAGGTCAGCCATGATCATGATGGCGCCCTTGAGAACACCCACCAACAGCACGTCCTTACCGGCGTAGTCTTCGTCGATGCGCGCCGCCAGTTCGGCGACCTTCGCGTTAATCTCTTCCTTGCTGAAGAGAACGTTCTTGATATCGTCCTGCACGTCGATAGCCTGCACGATGTATTCCTTCGTATTCTTTTAGACGCTCTGCGCCTCCGCCGGGGGCCCCGGGTGCGGGGTTTCATGCCTTCCCACGGCGGATAATGTGGATGGTGTTCGCTTTAAGTATGGCTTAAAACGGCGCCGCGGCGCACCTCACCACGCAGATAGTGTGTGCTGAGGGGGCTCCACAGGCACCTAGCTGGGCACCTAGTTAGGGTCGGGTTGGCACTAATACGAGCACGTCCAGGCGTTCACCGGTTGCCGGATGCACAATTTTGCGGCGGCGGTACGCGCTCACATGGCCGGGCATCTGAACGGGCCCAGCCACCGCGTATTCGGCGGTGAAAGAGTCCAGCGCCTGCAGTCGCTCGAAGCCGGGGTTCTCTCCCCCGGCGGTCTTGCAGGCGGTCGCAAGCACACGCAGGCGCAGCGCCGGGTGTAGCGCCGCCACCTGCGCACGGTCCAGCAGCACGGCATCCTCACGTTCGATGCCGCGCACGGCGGTTCCGGCGGGTAGGAGTGCCTGCTCGTAGGCTACCTGTGCCTGCTCGTCGAGGTATTCGGCGTCGGGGCCAGCTACGGAGGCGGTGCGCGCCAGGGAGCGGGCGACGTCCCCGCCGAGGTGCTCCTCCAGGTAGGGCAGCACGCTGTGGCGGATGCGGGCACGCATGAGGGTTTCGTCGGTGTTGGTCGGGTCGATCCAGGGGGTGAGGGTTTCGGCGTCGCAGATGTCGAGCATGTCGGTGCGGCGCAGGCCGAGGAAGGGACGCAGGTAGGTGACGCCCCCTTCGACGCGCACGGGCGGCATACCGGCAAGGGAGCGTGTGCCGGAGCCGCGGCTTAGGCCGAGTAGCACGGTTTCTGCCTGGTCGTCGAGGGTGTGGCCGAGTAGTACGGCGCGGGCGCCAGTGGCTTCAACGGCTTTGGTGAAGGCGGTGTAGCGGGCGGTACGCGCCGCCATTTCGGGGCCCATGTTGCCGACGGGAACCTGCACTTTTTCGGTGATGACGGGGTGAAGCCCCAGGTCGGTGAGGGTCTGCGCGGTCTGCGCGGCGACCGCGGCGGAGTCTTCTTGCAGGCCGTGGTCGACGATGATGGCGCCTACGCGCACGTCGCCGCGGCGAGCGAAGTGTGCGGCAATGGCTGCCAGCGCGAGGGAGTCGGGGCCGCCGCTGCAGGCGACCAGGAGCAGGGGCAGGTCGGCGGCGTCCGCGGTGGAGGCGGTGCGGGAGCGTCCGGTGGCTTTGATGCTTCCGGCGCCGAGGAGCTTTTCGAGGGCGGCGGCGAGGTGGCGGCGGGCAGTGCCAACGGCGGGGTGCAGGCGTCCTGCGCGTCCATTCTGCATGGTGGTTCCTTTATATAGGTGTGCGGGAGGGGTTAGGTGAGGGGGTTGGTGATAGCCAGCTCGATACCGAGCTCTTGGGCGACTTTGAGGACCGCACCAATTGACGGGCCGGGCAACCCACGCTCAATATCGCGGATTGTTTTATCGCTGAGCCCGACCATCCACGCCAACTCCATTTGGGTGATTTTTTCGTACTTGCGGACGGCGCGAACCTGCGCACCAAATTCCTGTGCGAACCCCGTTGCGTCGAATGCCATGGATGTCCCCTCCTCACCGCTACAGAACCTCAGATTATACGAACTATTCTTCGTAATATGCCCATATTAGCACCCCAAGAAGCCCTCCGAGGCTGTTTTCCGAAGAATAGTTCGGTTACACATGTCCTTCCAAGGAACCTCCGAACACAATCAAGGAGCACAGCAAAAGGGGGCGTGCCCACCGCCTCCAGTACGCACGAAAAATCGCACGAACCAGACACGGGAAACACGCCCCCAGCAAGCCCTCCGCTCACCTGCCACTAGGACAGCGACTGCAGACGAGCCACAATCGGTGCCAGCTCTTCATGGTAATCAAGAACCATGAGAGGGGTGAAAATAGTGCGGTACGAAGCGTAATAGAAATCTGGTGTTTCATTGAAATCCCACGGCGTGTACCCGTTAGTGAGGAAACCAGTGTCATACGCCCGGACTTCTTCCCCCTTCGCCAGCGCATGCTGATACATCCAGCTCATTGCTCGATGCAACTCACTACCCTCCTTAATGGGGGCAGCACCCTTCTCCGCACGCACAGCATTCGCCTTATCCAGAGATTCCAGAGCCACCTTGGGGCTACCCGCAGCACGATAAAGGAAGGTAAAGTAGGCGCCACGGCTCGCCGGAGTGTCATAGTGGAAGGAGCCGTCAGACCAACCGGTGGTCAAACCCACACGGGTCGCCCAAATAGCAACCTTATAACGAGCATCACCCGGAGTCAGGTCGGTGTACGGGGACTTCTCCGGCAGGTTCTTCACCTCGGGTGAACCCGCCAGATGGTACAGGTACTCCAGCAAGCGACCACGCGAAATGGTCATGACCCCGTTCGGCAACTTATCTTCACGGGTTCGGGCCAGCCCAACAACCTGCTTCTTCGTAATCAGGCCGGTACACTCCGCCCAGTGCAAATTGGTCATCATGTTTGCGCCGTAATAGAAGTGCATGCCAAAACAATTAACATCAAACTCTAGCTCTTCAACAGGCTGTGCAGATTTCGGCTGAATGTATGCCGCCTGGGCTACGCCCTGACCCATATACCCCATAGTCAGCGCCAACAGTGCCGCCGCACCACGGGTCGAAAGGTTTTTCTTCATTTTCTATCCTCGGTGAAAGGTGTGAGAGTAGAAGAAGAGTGAATCCCTTTGACCATACCCGGAATCTGCACCTCGCGCAATCAACTACGCCCGGCGTGCAGGCAGATGCGGCGAAAGACACAACAAAAAGGGGGCGTGCCCACCGCCTCCAGCACGCACGAAAACTCGCACAAACCAGACACGGGGAACACGCCCC
The DNA here is from genome assembly GCF_001815755.1 of Rothia sp. HMSC061C12. NCBI lineage: Bacteria > Bacillati > Actinomycetota > Actinomycetes > Micrococcales > Micrococcaceae > Rothia > Rothia sp. HMSC061C12. Next base: position 24,149 of record NZ_KV821835.1, on the reverse strand, counting down.
CCTGATAAAAACCGGGTGCACCTAACGGTGCGGCAGCTTAGTGACCCTCAGCTGCGAAACGGTCGATAGCCTCCTGGACCATCTTCTCAGCAGCAGCCAGGTCTTCCCAGCCCTCGCCCTTAACCCACTTGCCGGGCTCCAGGTCCTTGTAACGCTCGAAGAAGTGCTGAATCTCAGCCTTCAGCTGCTCCGGAACATCAGCCAGGGACTTGATGTGGTCGTAGCGCTTGTCGGTGGGAACGCACAGAACCTTAGCGTCGCCGCCAGCCTCGTCGGTCATGTTGAACACTGCGACCGGGCGGGACTCAACCAGCACGCCGGGAACAACGTCAACGTCCAGGATCAGCATTGCGTCCAGCGGGTCGCCGTCCTCACCGAGGGTGTTCTCGAAGTAGCCGTAAGCGGTGGGGTACTGCATGGAGGTGAACAGCACACGGTCCAGGCGCAGGCGGCCGGTCTCGTGGTCCACTTCGTACTTCACGCGGGAGCCGCGGGGAATTTCAATAGTGACGTCGAGTTCCATCGGAACCTTCTTTCTCGTGAGTTAGAGTCACTTTCGCGGCGACTTCGGCGCGCAAGGTGCGAAAGTTAGGTGTTGAACTCACCCATTGTAACCCGTTCACGCACACCGAAACCGCGTATTTGGCGCCAAAACCAGCGTAATTTACCACGCTCACACCACAGTTAACATTCCGCCTAGTCCCGCGCCCGCCAGCACACCCCGCCGCCGCACCCCGCCACCATGCCGGACAGGTCAGATAGGGGTTATAAGGGGCAGCAGGAGCACGGCATGAGCATCCCAGCACCGGCGCGTAAATTCGATAGGCACCCCATCCGCCCGCTATGCTCAAAAGATGCCTTCCAACAAGCACAACACCCAGACCACCACCCTCACCCGCCGCGCCGCCCTCACCCTCGGTGGCATGTTCCTCCTCACCGCCTGCGGATCCGCCGCAACCGAACAGAAACGCCCCGAAGGTTCCGCAAGCCCCACCGGCAGCGCAACCGGCAGCCCCACCGGCACCGCCGAGGCGACCGCCTCCGCAACCCCGAGCGCCACCCCGACCCTCGCACCCGCACTGACCGAAGCGGAACAGGAGCAACTACGTGCCGCCCTTACCGCGCTCTTCGCTGACGACACCTACCCGCAGTACAGCCTGCTCGTCACCGGCATGGACGGGAACCTGCCCAGCATCAAGGCGGCCACCGCACCCGCCGACCTCTACGCCGCCAACGCCGACACCGCACGCGTACCCGCCTCCACTTTTAAGGTGCTGACCCTGTTCGCACTCAACCACTACGCGAACCTGCAGGCGCGCCTGCGCACACGCGTCACCCGCGACTCCGCCGGACTGTACCTCATGGCAGGCGGCGACACCCTGCTCGGCGCGGGCGCCTCTGACCCGAAGCAGATTGTCGGACGCGCAGGCCTAACCACCCTCGCCGAGCTGACCGTGAAGGCGCTGAACGAGGGCGAGAAGCCGACCGCGGCGCTACCCGTCTACCTTGACGGCACCTTCTTCAGCGGCCCCGGCGTGAACCCCGGCTGGGATGCCGCCGACGTGGCGTCCGGCCAGATCACGCCCATTCACCCGATTGCGCTCGAATCGCACACGGTGCCAGGCAAGTCCACCGCAAGCAACCCGGTGCGCCCGGATGATGCGGCGGTTGCCGCCCAGCAGGCGTTCGTGGATGCGCTCAACACCGCCGGCAAGGAATCCGGCATGAGCTTCACCCTCGCGGAGCGCCGCACCGCCCCCGCGGAAGCAGTTGAAATCGCCGCGGTCGAATCGGCAACCCTGCTGGAGCAGGCACAACACATGATGCTCGAATCCGACAACGCCCTCGCCGAGGTGCTCGGCCGTTGCGCCGCCATTGCCGCAGGTAAGGAAGGCAGCGGCGAAGCGGCACAGCAGACCGTGCGCCAGGCACTCGTGGATGCCGGCGTGAACATTGAAAACCTGGTGCAGGCAGACGTGTGCGGCATGTCCTTAACGGACCGCGTGACCGCCCGAACCCTCGTGCAGGTTGTGGCTCTGCTGAATGCTGATGAGCATGCGGAGCAGCTGATGAGCACGTTCCCGGTCGCGGGCGTGAGCGGCACCCTATCCGGTCGTTTTGGTGCGGCGAACGCCGTGCACGCACGCACTTTTGTGCAGGCGAAGACCGGCACCCTGTACACGGTATCTTCGCTGTGCGGTGTGGCGACCCGACCCGACGGCACCCGCCTGATTTTCGCGATTATTCTGAACAATCTGGGCGGTGCGGATGCGCTACCCGCCGCGAAGGAACGCGTGGACGCTGCCGCGGCGGCGATTGCGAACCGTTCGACCGCGCCGAGTGCTTCTAGTGCGCCGGAAGCTACTGCGGAAGCACTAAAGACCCCCTAAATCATCCCGTGCAGGTTGATTTTCTGTAGTGTTTCACGTGAAACCTGAAAATCAACCTCTCGGGGCGAGGGGTGGCGTAGGGTACTCACACCTCTCTCCACCGGGGCTCGCGCCCGCTCACCCGGCAGGGTTTCACACCCGCCCTATTTCTCTCTCCTCCAGCAGAAAAGTCGCCATGAACCTCACCTTCACCCTCGCTGATTTGACCGCCACCTCCGCCTGCGAGTTGCGGCTCTACACCGAGCTTCGAGAGCGTGCGCAGAAGCAGTCTGCACGCCCAGCCCCCGAGAAGTCCGAGCGCGCCCGCGAAGCGTACCGCGAGTGCCTGCGAGCGCTGACCGCCGGAGGAATGATCGGCAGTGCAGTAGTTGGCAGTGGAGTAGTCAGCAGTGAGCATGCGGGTGGTACGGCGCGCCCGGTGCCCCTGGTGGCGACCTCCGCGGCGGGGCTGACCTACACGGTGGAGCTCGACCGCCTCGACTGCCCGGTTGCGGACAGCACCGCCGAGAGCAATACCGCCCTAATCGTTTGCACCCCGCACCTGGGTGAGGCGGCGTATCGGGCGCTATTGCGCGGTGCCCTGGCGGCGCACCTGCTGACCGCTAGTGCAACCGAGAGCGCCGAGAACACCAAGAATGCCGCGCGCCTCGACCTTCATCTGGAGCACGGCGTGGATGAGTACAGCGCGGGGTCCGAATCGGAACCCACTGAGTACGCTGAGCACCACTCCCCCGTTCCTCAACCTCACCGGGTTGATTCGGCACGTATTCTGCCGCTGATTCGCCTGCAGGAGCAGCGCCTCCTGCTGCTCACCGAGGCGCTGAACGAGGGCGTAGAACCGGCGGAACTTGCCGAGCGCATCCCGTATTTTCTGACCTGCGACGAGTGCCCGGCGTGTCTGAACGCGGCGGCATCTCTTGCCCTCGCGACCGACGCCCCGGAGCTCGTCACCGAAGACACTGCCGAAGATACCGCCGAAGACCCCGCAACTGAGGAGCACCCGGTCATGTACAGGGTGCCCGCCGCGGTGGAGAACGACAGCGAACAGTACCGCCTGCAGTGCCTGCTAGATGCCCAGCTCGCATCCCTGGAGGAGCACGCGGCGGAGCACGGCTGGGGTACCGGTGAGCTTGAGGCGGCGATGTTGCTGTCCATGACGAATTATCACCGCCGCGAGCGTGCCCCGTTCTGGCGTGAGCACATTCGCCGTCTGGAGGACGGCCCGACGGCGTGGGTGGCGAGCCGCGATTATGCGTACCTTGATCGGGTGCAGGTGCTTTCGGTGGAGCATGCGCATGCTCTTCTGAATACCCCCGCAGACCTGGAGGCGCTTGCCGCCGCCATGAAGGAGCCCGCCGAGGTCGAAGATGCCCCCGGCTGGTATCGTGTGCGCGGCGCGCAGGTGCGCCTGTTGCGTGCGCGAATTGAGGCTGACCCGAGCCTGGTGATTGCGCCCTCTGACCGTGCGGTTTTTTGTGCGTATGAGGCGGGGTTGAGCCCGCAGATTGCGCTGGACCGTATGGAGTCGCAGGTGAATTATTTCCGTGCGTCGAATCCGGGTGAGCGTGTGCCCGCTGAGTTGGCGGCGACGGGTTTCTTTGGCATGCGTGTGCTGGCGGTGGCGCAGGGCGGTTTCCGTGCCGGATCTGAGGGTTCTGCGGATCCCGAAGAGGCTGCCCCAGAGTCCGGCAAGTCGACCGGCGAGTCGGCTGGCGCAGAGTCGGCTGGCGAGTTCTTGGAGGTGCTTCTGCAGGAGCGCATCCGCGTGAAGGATGAGCCGCACCGTGCCCTGCCTTCGGGTATTGGTCCTGGCGATCCGGTGTCTACGGCGACGATTGAGGCGGCTCTGCAGGCTGATGTGCACGGGCTGCTTTTCGATGGCGCGCTCATGCCGAGCGACCCCGTGCTTAATGGCCCCGTGCCCGGCGAAGATTCTGAGCCGTCCGAGGCTCCCTCATCGTCCCGCGCCCTGCCGAGCGTGCTCGATGCGGCGGCTTCCCTGACGGGGGTGGAGAGCGCCTCCGCGGATTTGCTGTTCCGCCGCGCGCCGCGCCTGAAGAAGGGCGCCTCAAACGCCAAAAATGCAGAAAATCTACCCCGTGAGGTTGATTTTTCCGGCTCTGACCTGCCCACGATGGATGCCGTGCACGCGGCGGTTCGCGCTCTCGACCATTCCTATGTGGCGGTTCAGGGCCCTCCGGGTGCGGGTAAGACCTTCCTCGCCTCGCATGTGATTGCGCGTCTGGTGGCTGAGGGTGCGAAGGTGGGTGTGGTGGCTCAGTCGCATGCGGTGATTGAGAATCTTATGTTGGCGTGCTGTGCCCGTGATGGTTTTGATGTTTCGCGTGCGGTGCGTCTGCGCGGCAAGTCGGTGATTCCGGACGCCCCGTGGTCTGAGGTGTCTGATTCTGAGCTGGTGGAGCTGATTTCTGGTGCGGGCGGCCTGCTGTTTGGCGGCACGGTGTGGGATTACGTGAGTGAGCGTCGCGTGCCTGCCGGGTCGCTGGATGTTCTGGTGGTTGATGAGGCGGGCCAGTTCTCTCTGACAAATACGGTGGCGGCGGCTCGTGCGGCGCGTTCGGTGCTTCTGCTGGGCGATCCGCAGCAGTTGCCGCAGGTCTCGACGGGTGTGCACCCGTACCCGGTGGATGTTTCGGCGTTGGGCTGGTTGTCTGACGGGGCGGCGGCGCTGGATCCTCGTTTTGGCTATTTCTTGGGCGAGTCGTGGCGTATGGATTCGGCGTTGTGCGAGCGGGTTTCGTGGCTGTCCTATGATGGCGCGTTGGCGAGCGCGGCGGCTACGGCTGGTCGCGCCCTGCAGGGTGTTGCGCCGGGTGTGGTGTCGTATCCGGTGGAGCATGCGGGTTGTTCGGTGCGTTCTGTGCAGGAGGCGCAGGCGGTGGTGGATTGCGTGCGCGAGTTGTTGGGTCGTGAGTGGGTTCCGGCGGCTGATGCTGAGCCGCGCCCGTTGACGGCGGAGGATTGCATTGTGGTGGCGGCGTATAACGCGCAGGTTGATTGTGTGCGTGAGGCGCTGATTGCTGCTGGTTTGGCGGATTCTTCGGGTGCTGGCGTGCGTGTGGGCACGGTGGATAAGTTCCAGGGTCAGGAGGCTGCGGTGGTGCTGGTGTCGTTGGCATCGTCGCGGGTTGATTCTGGGCGCGGTGCCGGGTTTGTGCTGTCGCCGAATCGTTTGAATGTGGCGGTGTCGCGCGGTCAGTGGCAGGCGGTGTTGGTGCATTCGCCGTGGGTGGCGCGTTCGGTGCCGCAGGATGTTGAGGAGGTGCTGGCTCTGTCGGGCTTCGCGGGCCTGGTGGAGTAGCACCTAGTGCAGCCCTTATTCTGCGCTCTTCTACACTCCCCTGCCCGCTGCGTTGCGGGCGTCTTTGGCGTGCCCGGAATCGGGTTCAATCGGGTTATTTCAGGGTTCGGTTGGGCGGAAGCACCAAGACTGAATTGTAGTCACCCTAACCCTAATGTCAATGCTCAAAATGAGGAAAGTTTTTCAACTAGCGTTCATGTATATGATTCACATCTCTTATAGAATCTAAAGTATCGCGCGACACACTTCTTGTGCGGGGGTTCCCGATGAGCCGCCCCGTGCATCCTCAACCACCCCGTGATGATCGGCGGGCCCGTCATGATCGGCGAGCACAGGCGAAAACAGACGAATACAGGCAGGCACAGCCGACTGTCGGGATATTCACTCATACAATTGCGCACAACGAACTACGCACGACGGATTGCACGCCGCGCGACACCATAAACCCCATCGTGGAGGTCCCCCATGAGTGTCAACACCGAGCTACTCAAGAATAGAGATTTTCGAAATACTCTCTTCGCCATTGGAGCCAACCAGCTCTCAGACTCGATGAGCTATATCACCACGCCCATCATTATCCTGGCGCTGACCGGTTCCCCCGAAGCTGCGAGTATCACCCTCTTCGTCGCAGGTGTTCTCGCCACCTGCGCCGGAGCAGTATCTGGAACATGGGTCGACAGAATCGGCCCCTCAAAGTGCCTGGCGCTGTCCTGTATCGGTCAGTCACTGTCCTGGATAGCGATTCTTCTCTACCTCGTTTTCAACGTCACCAACATTTACGTTTTGGTGATCACGATTTCTCTCGCCGCCATCATTTCCACCTTCGACTACCCGAGTGAACAGTCCATCATCACCCGCGTAGTCCCCAAGGAACATCTGGGGTACGCCTCCGGTATGGGTGAGACGCGCGAGTCCACCGCTAACCTGTTGGGCGGCCCGGTCGCAGGCATCATTATCGGCTTCTCGACTGTACTCATGACCGCAGTTCACGCGGTCGTCAACCTGCTGGCATTCATCGTCGCACCCAAGAGTTACGGCGCTAGTCGGCACCCCGCAGAAGAGGAGGAAGGCGAGAAAACCAGCTTCTGGCAGGACTCAAAAGCCGGTTTCGAGTACATCCTGAAGAACAAGGTGCTGGTGTCCATTGCATTCGTTTCAACACTTGCGAACTTTGGAACGGTCGGCATTCCGCTCACCTTCATCTACTACTACACCCTGGAGGGCGCACACCCGCTCTTCATCGGCATCTTCGCGAGCGCCTTCGGTGTGGGTGTGCTGCTTGGCTCGTTCCTGGTCGGCCCGCTGACCGAGAAGTTTGCACTCGGCCCGCTCGGTATCACCTCCCTGGCCATCATGTCGGCCTGCTACCTGTTGCTGCCGGTGGTTCACTCGATGCTGTGGGCGGTGTGCCTGCTGATTGTGCTGGCGGGTATTGTGCTTCCCTCCTTCAACTCGAGCATCATTGCGTACATTAACGCATCCACCCCGGAGCACATGATCGGTCGCGTGCACTCGGTGCAGGGCATCCCGAACATGGCGCTCACCCCGCTGGCTGTTCTGCTGGCAGGGTTCCTCATTGTTGATTGGGGTATTACGTACACGGCGCTGTTCTACGCGGTGTTCATTTTCCTGTCGCTGGTGGTGATGGTATTCCAGAAGCCGCTGCGTCAGCTGCCCCATATCTCGCAGGTAACGAACGCACAGTAGTTCCGCGGTAGCCCCGTCTATCAACCCCACTCAACGCCCCCGAAAGCGAATAATTCAACGTGCACTTGCATGAAAATTATTTTCCTTTCGGGGGTGTTCTACGTCCTTTCGAGGATTTCTGCACACAGTGCACGCTCACGATAATTCCCCTTATCAATGCGCATTTTTAGGGGTTTAAATGTTGCCGGTATTACGGCGAACCTTACGCCGCTTGTTGAAGGTTTTACGGCATAATAGGAAGGTGTTCGTTCTAACCTTTATTCAACGTTCCGCACAGCACTCACTCACTGCACTGTCGGACGAACTCGCAAAGCTCAACCCGCGTGTTGCCTTCGCCCAGACATACCCTGACGAAATTCAGGGCGCCTTCGACCGCGCCAGCGACGCACTCCACGCGGCGCTCATTGCCGCGCGCGATAACGGCTTCTGGGTCGGCATCGGAATCGGCGAGCTCAACATCCCCCGATTCGCAGGCGCACTCGGCGCCGTCAGCACCACCGACTGCACCGGCGACGCCCTCGAATTCTCACGTCTCGCCGTCGAAGAAGCACAAGGAGGCGCACCCGTACGCTGCATCAGCGTCAGCGCCGACAACCGCCACCTCGCCGACCTCGCCGCAGGCTCCGCACGCCTGCTCTACCGCGTATGCGCCGACCGCACCGACGCCGAATGGCGCGTAGTAAACCTGCTCGTACCCGGCGTACGCGGCCAGCAGAAGGCCGCCGCAACCGCACTCGGCATCACCACCCAGGCGGTCAGCCGCACCCTCGTCCGCTCCCTCTGGCATGAGGAGCAGGCGGCACGCGGTGCGCTCATCGAGCTGCTGACCCGTATTGACCGTTCGCGCCGCCGCGCCACCTAACCGCCGCCGCGCCCCCCTCATTCTTTCGCGCCTGTCAGCCTTCGTACCTGGTACCTGCCAGCCTTTAGTGCCTGCCAGCGCGGAACCGAACACCTGATCCCGCCCGTGATGGTCGCCCCCTGCCAGGGGTGAACTATCCGGGCGGGACGCTTTTTAAACCCGCGCTGAATACCCTGCAGCTCGACGGGCAAAACCAGAGAAAAGGTAGACTTATCTTTATGCCTCTCTCAGAACTTTCCGTCAGCACCCAGAACTACCTCAAGGAAATCTGGAGCCTCGAAGAATGGACCAAAACCCCTGCCACCGCATCCGCCCTGGCAGAACGCATGGGCCTGCGCATTTCTTCGGTATCTGACGGCCTCAAGCGCCTCGCCGCCGCCGACCTGATTGAGCATCAGCCCTACGGCGCTATTGAGCTCACTGAAACCGGCCGCTCCTACGCGCTGGCGATGATTCGCCGCCACCGCCTCATTGAGACGTTCCTCGTGGAGACCCTCGGCTACACCTGGGACCGTGTGCACGACGAGGCGGAGGTTCTGGAGCACGCGGTATCCGACTTCATGGTGGACCGCATCGACACCCTGCTGGGGCACCCGACCCGCGACCCGCACGGCGACCCGATCCCGGACTCTTCGGGGCATATTAGTTTTCCGCAGACCGTGCCGCTGAGCCAGTGCGAACCCGGCGAAACAGTCGTGCTCGAACGCATCAACGATGACGACCCGCGCCTGCTGCGCTACCTGCAGGGCCACGGTTTTGTGCCCGGCGTGCGCCTGCACATTGAGGAGGGTGCGCCCTTCTCGGAGGCGGTGAACGTGAGCGTGGTCGGTGCCGGTTCCGGCAACCTGCACGAGACGGACGCGGCCGGTGCGGTGAAGCCCGGCGGTACCATTATTCCGTTGGGTGCGGAGGCGACCGCCTCCCTGTTCGTGTCCCGCACGGTGCGCTAGATACAGGGCGGTAGCGGCACCCTAGAATTTCAGAAAATAGCGCTAGGCGGAGGTCCCATGAAGGGCCTCCGCCTAGCGCTGTATTGAGTTAGTTTTAGGAAGCTGAGGGCTCAGTTTTCGTTGCGGCAGTGCTGAGTCGGCGGGCGCGCATCCTGCCCAGCAGACCGTAGCGCGGGGCGAATACGTACGCCAGGGCGAACAGTATGCCCTGCGTGACGACCACGGCACCACCGGGGGATACGTCCGCGTAGTAGCTGGCGTACAAGCCGGTCAGCGTGCCCACCAGGGAGACTCCCACGCTCACCGCGAGCATCGGCACGAACCGGTCCGTGATGAGGCGCGCGGTGGAGCCGGGGATGACGAGCATCGCCACGACCAGCACCACACCCACGATCTGCAGTGCCACCACGGAGGTTAGCGCCAGCATAATGAGCAGCAGCGCGCCGAGCAGACGCGGACGCAACCCCACCGCCTGCGCAAAGCCCGGGTCGAAGGCGTACAGCACGAAGTCGCGGCGCTTGACCAGCAGCACGGCGGCAACAATCACCGCGAGGATGGCGACCTGCCAGACGTCCGACCAGGACACGCCCAGCACGTTACCGAAGAGAATATGGTTCAGGTCGGTATTCGACGGCGTAACCGAAATCAGCACCAGACCGAACGCAAACATGGTCGTGAACACGATGCCGATCGCGGCGTCCTCGCGCACGCGGCCGCTGCGCCGCACCCCGCCGATAAGAGTTACCGCCACGAGGGCGGCAACCACCGCACCCACTGCGAAGGGCGCACCAAAAATATAGGCGAGCACCACACCGGGTAGCACCGCGTGCGAAATGGCATCCCCCATAAGTGACCAGCCGAGCAGCACGAGCCAGCAGGAGAGCAGAGCGCAGACGGCGGCGGCAAGCACGGTGACCACGAATGCGCGGAGCATGAAGGGCAGGGTCAGCGGCTCCACCAGAAAGTTGAGGATGTCCATTTAGTTCTTCCCTTCCACAGAGCTGATCGTAGTAGTGCCGGAGGTAGCAGCGCCGGTAGCGACCGACGCGCCGGCGTCCACTTCCATGCCGAAGGCACGCACCAGGTTCTCGGGGGCGAGCACCTTCTCGGGGGTGTCGTGCATCAGAATATCGCCGCGTAGCAGTAGCGCCTCGTCGGCGAACTGGCGCAGGCTCGCCAAGTCGTGCGTGGAAACCAGCACGGTCGCGCCCTCGTCACGCAGCTGTTCGATGACCTGAATGAGCATCGCTTCGCTACGCTTGTCCACGCCGGCGAAAGGCTCATCCAGCAGCAGCAGCTGGGCGCCCTGAGCGATAGCGCGTGCCACGAAGGCGCGCTTACGCTGACCGCCCGAAAGCGCCCCAATCTGACGGTCGGCAAGGTCGGTCAGTTCCACGCGGGCGAGCGCCTCATCCACGGCGGCACGGTCTGCGGCACGCAGGCGGCGGGTGATGCCGAGGTTGCGGTAGCGTCCCATGCTGACCACCTCGCGCACGGAGATGGGGAAGGTCCAGTCGATTTCTTCGCTCTGCGGCACGTAGCTGACGAGCCCGGCGCGGTGATGGTGCGCGTTCTTGCCGCGGCTGCCACGGTTACCGCCGACGGGCTGCCCGTCGAGGGTGATGCTGCCGGCGTGCATGGGTACGACCCCCATGATGGCTTTGAAAAGGGTGGATTTGCCGGAGCCGTTCATGCCGATCAGGCCGCAGATACGCCCGGTGTCCAGGGTGAAGGATGCGCCAGTGAGGGCGCGGACTGGCCCGTAGTTCACGTGCACATTTTCGCAGCTGAGAAGAGTGCTCATTCCTTGTGTTCTTTCTGGTGGTCACCGTATGCGTGGGGCGGGTGTACTTGCTTGCGTGTTGCTGAGTGGGTGCTGTGTGAGCGAGTGTTAACGGCGTGGGAGGAGCGGAGCCAAGAAGGCGACGCCCCTCCTATCCTATCGGGGGTTTGGGGTTTACCCAGGGTTTTCGATGCCGGGGTTGGCCCGGGTTTATGCCGGGTTTATTCGGGGTTTATGCCGGGTTTAGGAGTTGCCCTTGAGGCCCGCAACGATGGTACGTGCGTCGTAGCGGATCATGTCCAGGTAGGTGGGCACGGGGCCGTTCGCCTCGGAGAGCGAGTCCACGTAGAGCACGCCGCCGAATCGTGCGCCGGTGGCGTCTGCGACCTGGCGCATCGGGTTGTCAGAGACGGTGGATTCGCAGAACACGGCGGGAACCTGGTTCTCGCGCACGTAATCGATCGCGGAGGAAATCTGCGAGGGGGTCGCCTGCTGTTCGGAGTTGACCGCCCAAATGTACTTTTCCTTCAGGCCCGCGTCTGCCGCCAGGTAGGAGAAGGCACCTTCACAGGTGACCAGTGCGCGCTGGTTCTCGGGCAGGGTGGAGATTTCCTTGACGAGCTCGTCACGCACGCCCTGCAGCTGCTTCTTGTAGGCTTCACCGCGGGTCTTGTAGTCGGCGGCGTGGGCCGGGTCGAGAGCACTAAATTCGCGAATCATCACGTCCACGTACTTTTGCACGTTGCTGGGGCTCATCCAGGCGTGGGGGTTGGGCTTGCCCGCGTAGGCGTCCTCGGTAATGGAGATGGGCGTGACCCCCTCGGAGACGGTCACGTGCTTAGCATGGGATTCTTCAACGAACTTCGCGAACCAGGATTCCAGGTTCAGGCCGTTGTCGAGCACCAGGTCGGCGGCGTGTGCCTTCTTCAGGTCGGAGGGGGTGGGCTCGTACTCGTGAATCTCTGCGCCGGGCTTGGTGAGGGATTCGACGTTCAGGTCGTCGCCTGCCACGTTGCGGGCGATGTCTGCGAGCACGGTGAAGGTGGTGAGCACGGTCTTCTTGCCGCTGCTGCTCTTAGCGCCTTCGGTGGTGCTGGAGGTGCTACCGCAGCCGGTGAGCACGAGTAGCAGGGTGAGTGCGAGGGCGGCGCAGAGCGCCTGGACGAGGCGGCGTGCGTTGCTGCCTGCGGGGGTGAAAGCGTTCATGAGGCATCCTTCATTGGAAGTCACGGGTTTGAGTATGTGGTTGATGTATGGGATTTGCCGCGCCGGGACGCTAGGGACACGGTTGTGTCTGCGCAGGCATCATAATGCGCTTTTGCCTGTCGTCCCGGGCGGAATTTAACAATAGTTCGGCTAGCCGAACTTTTCAACTAAGCCACACAGAAAACCTTGAAATATTGGCAGAAACCCAGGAGCAGGCGCGCAGAAACACAGGACAGAAGCACCAGCAGATACAGCAAGGAGGCGAGGGACCCCTCCCCCGCCTCCTTACTACACGCGGTTCTACGGCAAGCTATACGCTCGGATTAGTCGGCAATCTCAACCACGACCGGCGTGTGGTCGCTTGCGCCTTCACCGGCGCGTTCCACCTTATCGATCCAGGCACGTTCCACGCGTGCGGCGAGCGCGGGCGAGAACAGCTGAAAGTCAATGCGCATGCCCTCATCCTTGGTGAAGCGGCCCGCCTGGTAGTCCCAGTAGGTGTACTCGCCCGGAGTGTGCGGGCGTACTACGTCCACCATGCCCTCTTCGAGTAGGGCGGCGAAGGCGCAGCGTTCGGGTTCGGAAACGTGGGTCATTTCGTTGCGCAGGAAGTAGTCTATATCCCACACGTCGGCATCCTCGGGGGCGACGTTCCAGTCACCGACCAGGGCAAGCTGCGACTGCGGGTTAGCAGCCAGTTCGTTGTGCACGTTCTGGCACAGCGCCTCCATCCAGTGGAGCTTGTAGTCCATGTGCGGGTCGGTCAGGCCGCGGCCGTTGGGCACATAGAGGCTCCAGACGCGCACGCCGCCGCAGGTCGCACCGATCGCGCGCGCCTCCAGCACCTCGGGCTCGCCGGGCTTACCGAAGTGCGGCTGATTATCGAAGCCGCGCTGCACGTCCTCAAGGCCCACGCGGGAGGCGATTGCCACGCCATTCCACTGATTCAGGCCAAAGTGCGCAACCTCGTAACCCATGAATTCGAAGAGGTCGAAGGGGAAAGTTTCGTCCTTGGTTTTGGTTTCTTGCAGGGCGAGCACGTCAACGTCGTGTTCGTCGAGCCAGTCTTCGACGCGGTTCTCACGGGCGCGGATTGAGTTGATGTTCCAGGTGGCAATCTTCATGCCTTCTAGCTTAGCGGGTGCAGAGCAGGCGCCTTTCATTGCACGGAGGCGATTACGCGGCGAGCACGGACGCTCGCAACCTGCCAGAACAGCACAGCACCCGGAACAGAGCACCGCCCGCCTGCGCAACCTTCGGGTCGCACCGGCGGGCGGTGAATATATGCGCTAGTCAGCACTGAATCTGGTCGGTATTACTCCTAGTCAACGGCCTCCTAGTCAACGGTGGGAGTGCCCACAACCTTCAGGCCCTTATCGCCGTACGCCTTGAGCATGTACAGGGCGTCAGAGAAGTACAGGGGGCTGGCGGGGTCCACCACGTCTGCTACACCATCGCCATTGCGGTCAACCTCAGGGTATGCACCCAGGGTGCGGGCTGCCCAGCGGTTTTCAGCCTTGAACTGCTCAGTCTTCTTGACTTCGGCACGTAGCGGACGGCGAATCTGGCGCAGGCGTGCGGCACCATCGGGGCTACCTGCGGCACGATACAGGAACGCGGCGAGGGTGTGGCGGGTGGCGTAATCGTCCGGGTGGAAGAGCCCGTCATCCCAGCCGGAGGTGATGCCCGCATCCGCTGCCCAAATGTACGCAGCATAGTTGGGGTCGGTGGTGGGCACGTCCTTGTAGGGCGAGGTTTTCGGGAGGTCCTTGACGGTCGGGGATCCTGCCATACGGTAGAGCATGCGTACGAGCTGGCCGCGGGTGACAGTTGCGCTGCTGTGGCGGCGGGTGACGGTGTATTCTTCGCTGTCGAGGTAGCCGTGGCAGACCGCCCACACGCCGGGGGTGGCGCTCATGGTGCCGAGGAAGTTGGCGACGCATTCGGCGTAGCTGGGGTCGTTCTTGGGCTGGTGAAGTTTGATGAGGCCGTTGGCTGCGGCAGGTTCGGCGGCGTGAGCTACAGCCTGGTGGGAGGCGATGGCGGAGGTGCCTGCGGGTACGGCACCGAGGGCGAGTGCGAGAGTGAGTGCGAAAGTGCGGCGTGCGCGAGTGGTGGGTGTGAGTGCTCGGGAGATAACCGGAAGCATGGATTTTTCCTTATGTAATTGTGGTTGGGAACCGGCCGGAAGGAACCGATTTTTGGGTCGACCGCGGGGTCGCCAAATGGAGCGAATAAGAAAAGGGGAAAGGAGTGCGTTGAGGAATAGTGAGAAGCGGCAATGAATAGGGGCTGACGTACGGCGATACGCGGTTTTGGTGTGTACCAATGATGTGTGTGTTCCGCATGCTGTCGCACGGCTATGGTGGTGCACAGTGAATGGACTGTTTTACACCGCCATAGAAAGTTTAAAGTACATATTAATATTTTATTCAATATTTAATTGAGACTTTTATCAACTAAAAATTAAACATTGTTCTAAACGACAAAGCAGCTGCGAATGGCATGTATTCCATTCGCAGCTGCCCTGATTCTTAGCCGACATGTGGCGGTATAACGCGCCCACTAGGGCACACGCGCCTCCCTCACGATTCACAGGAAAGTCCTGGACCGGTTCGGGCGTGTCTACTAGCTGCCGTCAGTTGCCGTCAGTCTCTACTAACCGCGCATCACGTTATAGGCTTCCTTGGTGAGCTGACCGGCGGGCGAGGTGGAGTGGCGCAGCTCCTCAACCTCAATGACCACGTTCGCGCCGATTGCGCCGGTAACGTACACGCGGCGGCCGAGCATATTACCCTCACCGATGCGGTCGTCCTTGGCGGTGCCTTCAGTGATGCGCAGGTCGTAAATCTTGTTTTCAATGTAGAAGCCGTACAGGGAGGCGGGCTTCTCCGGCGGGTTGTAGGAGACGGGCGCGACCATGCGGGTACCGCGCGCGTTACGGCTGATGTACCAGTTAGCGGCCTCGTCGGCACCGGCGGCACCGCTGACGGTGCCAGCCCAGCTGGAGCCTTCCGCTTCGCATCCGATAAAGATGTTGTGCGCCCACTCAACAATCCAGCCGTGGCCCGCGTTGGAGCGTGCGGTGCAGCCGATGAACATGTTGCGTTCACCCTGCACGATCCAGCCTGCGCCGGCGTGGCGGGTGGCGGGCTCGTAGAGGGCGTTCTTGTTGCTGGTGCGGTGGTTGCTGTTGCTGGAGCAGTTCTCGAACTTAGCCTGCGCCGCGTACACCTCGATACCGGCGTAGGAGCCGCCGCTGAGATTCGCCTCGGCAACGTCGATACCGCGCAGCTTGTTGTCTGCCGCGCCGGAGTTCTGTCCTTCATTGGGGCGGCGGGGGTGGCCGGCGGGTTTGCCGAGCAGCAGGCCCTGGTTGAGGGTGCGGCGGATGGTCACGTCGTCAATTTTCATGCCCTGGTCATCCAGACCGAGTACGGCGACGCCGATGGCGGTGTCCCAGACTTCCACGCCGGCGATAACGGGCACGATGTCCGGTTCGTTGAGCATGTCGCCGGTCAGGTGGGTGTGGAAGATGACGCCGGCGACGTTATTCAGCGGGGCAGTGTGCGCATCGAGCGGGTAGCTACTGATGGGGGTATTTGCGGCATTAGTGCGGATGTGCAGGTTGCGTACGCCCATACGCATGGGCTTGTTGGCGTTGTAGTTGCCGTAGACGGGGGTGGTGTAGCTGCCGACGTGGAACACGCCGGTGTATTCGGTGTGGCCGTTGGCGGTGGTGGGGATGGCGCGGTCGGAGTGCGCGATGACGACGGTTGAGGAGCCGTAGCCGAAGATTTCGACGCGGTGCTTGATGTCGATGAAGGGGTAGGAGACGCGGTAGATGCCGCGGGGTAGTTCTACGGATCCGCCGCCGCGTGCGGCGACAGCGTCGACGGCACGCTGGATGGCTACGGTGGAGTCTTTGGCACCGGTGGGGTCTGCGCCGTAGTTGATGGCATTGATGCTCATGGGCGTATCGGGCATGAGGGGCTCAATTCTTTCGATGGATACCGCGTTCGGTGCTGAAGGCGGCGTGGTGAGTGAATTGAGTGAATACGGCAGTATGCGGTGAATACGGTGCTGAGTGAGTACGGTGCTGCGTGGGTGCAGTGTTGAGTTTGTGTGGTGCGGTGTGTTGGGCGCATTTCTGCGGGTGTTTTGGCGTGTGCGGGTCTGTGCACCGGCAGACCTGCCTCCTGCTCAAGGGTACCGCATTGGGCGTGTGGAGGCGACGACCGGGCACTGTGATGCATGCTCCCCTGCCCTGTTTTTCTACGGTTTTTCGGCTGTTTTGTGGGCGGGTTAAACGCCGAGGGGCGGGGATTACTCCCCGCCCCTCAAGCGTATGGGTTTTAAGATTTTGTGATCACGAGCCTCAGCTCGCAGAGTCTAACCCTTGAGGGTTAGCCCATGAACACGCCGTTGCCGCGCTTCTCCAGCTGCTTCGGCGCGAAAGTCGCGTGGCGGATGTGGTCCACCTCGATGAGCACGTTATCGCCCATAGCACCGGTCACGTGAACACGGCGGCCGATCATATTGTTCTCACCAATACGGTCATCCTTCGCGGACGCAGTCGTAATGTGCATATCGCGAATGTTGTTCTCAATGTAGAAACCGTACAGGGAAGCCTTCGCCCAGCTGTAAGGGTTGTGCGAACGAGGAGCCACGAAGCGGCTACCGCGTGCGTTACGGCCAATGTACCAGTTCGCCGCCTCGTCACCTCGAGCAGCGCCAGTAACAGCGTCCTGGAAGCTCGAAGACTCACCCAGGCAGCCAATGAACTGGTTGTTGCCCCACTCCACGAGCCAGCCGTGACCGGCGTTCTCCTGGGCGGTGCAGCCAATGAACATGTTACGGGTGCCCTGAATGAACCAGCCTGCACCCACGTGGCGGGTCTTCACCTCGTACAGGGCGTTCTTACCCTGGTTGCGCTTGTTGAACCAGCTGGTGGACGCCTCGAACTTGGACTGAGAAGTGTAAATCTCGATGCCCGCGTAGGTGCCGAAGCTCATGTTTGCGTCAGAAACGTCAATCATGGAGAACTTGTTATCTGCCGCACCGGGGGTGTCACCCTCACGGGGGCGCAGCGGGTGGCCGACGGGCTTACCGACCAGCAGGCCCTGACGCAGGGTCTGACGGATGCGCAGCTTGTCAATCTTCATGCCCTGGTCGTCCAGGCCCAGGATTGCAACGCCGATGGCGGTGTCCCAGATTTCGATGTTGGACAGGGTGGGCACTGCGTCCGGCTCACCGGGGTTAGCGTCCGCAATGCGGGTGTGGAAGATGACGCCTGCAACGTTGTCGACGGGCTGGGTGTGCTTCTCCAGGAAAATCTGGTTGCTCTTAGAATCCAGCGGCAGGTTGTACTTGTTGGTGCGGATGAACAGGTCACGCACGCCCATACGCATGGGCTTGTTCTGGTTGGTGCCACCGCTCATGGGGGTGGTGTAGCTACCGGTGTGGAAAACGCCGGTGCATTCGTAGCTACCGTTCTTGGTGGAGGGAATACCCTTGTCGGTGAAAGCGACGATTCGGGTTGCCTGACCGTGGCCGAAGATCTCGACGCGGTGCTTCATTTCGATGAAGGGGTAGGAGACGCGGTACATGCCGCCGGGAATCTCCACGGAGCCGCCGCCCTGCGCAGCAACATCATCGATAGCCTTCTGGATAGCACTAGTGGAGTCTCGTACGCCGGTGGGGTCAGCGTTGTACTTGGAATCGCATACGTTCACGCTCATGATGGTAGCCATGGAGTGTCCTCTTTCTTGGCGGATACAGACAGCGATTAGCGCATAGATGGAATCTAAGCGCGTCATTAAGCTGAGTGTATCCAGTTGTGTTTGAGTGAATAAATGGTTTTGAGCTTCCTTCCGGTTGAGTGAGTGAGTCTCTTCCGGTGCGGGATGCGGGCGGGGAGTGAATCCGCTGCATCAATGCTCGTGGGCGGTGTGAGGGAGTGAATCTCAACCATTCCCACATGAGTCATAAATTCTTGCATACAGGATGCAAATCTGTCTAACCCATCGACAAAATATTCTAGGGCAAAATTGGGGCTTTTTCGCCGCTCAACACCCGATAGTGTTGATTGTCTCGCCGGTCACTTTGATGCAATAGAGTGCACATAACCCACAGAAAACCAACTGACCAGTACAAATACCACATTTTGCACACAAATGCACTAGTCAGAGAGTTTTTCGATGAATGCGCGCTATATCACTTCGCAGGCAGGTCATCCAGACTCAAAGAACCCATTAAAACTCCTCATCAGAGGCTTATCTCACAGGCTCAAAGGTCCCCAATAGCACCCGGCGAGGCCCACCAGAGAACCGCAGAGCACCCGCCAGAGAGCCCACTAGGCACCCTGGCGAGCACCCCAGCAGATAGGGTTCAAGCCCCTACTGAACTTCCTTCGCGGAGGCGGCACCCACCACATCCAGGCGCGCATAGCGGCCCGCAAGCCAGGTACAAATCATCAACTGAACCTGATGGAAAATCATGATCGGCAGCATCATCAGACCCAGCGAGCCCGCACCAAAAATAATGATCGCCATCGGCAGACCAGCCGCCAGCGACTTCTTCGAACCGCAGAACTGAATCGTAATACGGTCGGCACGGTTGAAACCCAGACGCTTAGCCAGCTGGTCAGTCAGCCACAGCATGAACACCACAATAATCGCCATGAGCACGACCAGCAGCACGATCTGCCACCACGCCACACGCGTCCACACACCCTGCACCACCGAGGCGGAAAACGCCGAATACACAATCATCATGACCGAGAACTTATCCAGCCACTTGGTCGTCGGCTTCTTGGCGAACTCCCCCACCCAGCGGCGCGTCAACTGACCGAGCACGAACGGCAGGAACAGCTGAATGGCGATGTCCAGGAAGACCGTTCCAGAGAACTCAATATGCCCCGTGTTCATCAGCAGCATGGCGAGCAGCGGGGTCGCCACCACGCCCACAATCGAAGAGAGCGAAGCACTCACAATCGCCGCCGCCACGTTACCGCCCGCAATCGAGGTAAACGCGATAGAAGCCTGCACGGTCGAGGGCACAAAGGTCAAGAACAGAATGCCCATGTACAGCCCATCACCGAGCACAAAACGCAGCGGGGAGAGCGCCAAACCGACCAGGGGGAACAGCACGAACGTGCAGCTCAAAATCATCAGGTGCAGACGCCAGTGGGTCAGGCCGCGAATAGCCTCCGCGGTGGAGAGGCGGGCGCCGTACAGGTAGAACAGCAGGGCGACCGCGAACTTCGTTCCGGTACTGAACCATTCGGCGAAGTCGCCGCGCGCAGGCACGATAATGGCGAGGATGACCGCGGTAATGAGCATGGTCAGTAGCGGGTCGAGTTTGATGGAGCGAAGTGATGAAAGCATGGTTTCCATTCTATGACCGCACCCCGCGGCGGATGCTGGGGCGGGCGCATCTTCTCACCTGGGGGTCACACGGGATGCTCAGGAGTGCGCAGGAGGCGGTTAACAGCCGAACCCGCCGGAGTGCCTTAGCACCCCGACGGGTTCGTGAAAGGTTATTGAGCTGTGCGGCTCAGATGAGGCGGTCAGAGGAGGCTCAGCGGCTACTTCTTGTCGCCGTCGAAGCCGTAACCGTACGAGCCGCCCTCAGAGGAGTTGTTGCCGTACTGGCCGTAACCATACTGCTCGGGCTGGCCATTAGGCTGACCGGCAGAGGGCTGCTCAGGTGCGGGCTGGCCTGCACCATTCTGGCCTGCACCGTTCTGGCCAGCGGCAGGCTGACCGAAGCCGGGCTGCTGACCGTAAGACGGCTGACCCGGTGCGGGCGCCTGCGGGCCACCGGGAGCACCCGGTGCCGGCATGCCACCGGCGGCTGCGTACGCATCCCAACGCTGGCCGTGGAAGGCACGAGCCTGCTCGGTGAGCCAGCCAGCAAACAGGGTCGAGTTCGCGTCGAACTCGGGGGCGTTCTCGGGCTTGGGGTACACGTCCACGGTCTCCAGGGTGTGGTCAGCCCACGCGTCCTGGTGCTCACGCATGAACTCGGTGGACTGAATCGGGTCAGGCCACATGTGTACCGGCTCAGACGCCGGAATCAGAACCGGAACGCGCGGTGCGGTCTCCTTGACCGGGTTCTCCGTCGGACGCCAGAACAGGCGGCCGGGCTGGGTGCGGTCACGCAGCGCGTGCGCACGCCAGGTGAGAATGGGGTGGCTTGCCAGCAGGTTCACGTACCAGACGGCAAGGCCGCGGTCGGTCACCGCACGGTCGGCAAGCTCATCGAAGTTGACCTGCTTGTTCAGGTACTTACCCGCCGCAAGCACCTTGACAGCACCCTCAGCGCCCTCGGGGCAGAAGCGGTAGCCGAAGTTGTCGGCGGTGTACTCCTGCGAGCGGGACAGCGCACTCGACAGCACCGGAATCTGGTTGAACAGCGTAGTGAAAATCAGACGGAAATAGCCGACGTGACCTGCGGCGATGTGGCCAACCTCGTGGCCAATAATGAAGCGCAGCGCCTGCGGGTCACGGGACTTACCACCGATTTCGAACAGGTCGGAGTACAGGCAGATGTAGCGGCGGAAACCGTGACCTGCCGCGAAAGCGTTCATGGTGCCGTTACCGAGGATGACGTACGCATCCGGCACACGGCGCAGGCCCGCAGCCTCAGCTGCTTCGGCGAGCATCTGGTACGCCTCGGGGAACTGGGTCGGGGTGATGCGCACACCGTGAACACGCTGCTGTGCGTAGTAGATTGCACGAACGATGAAGACGGCAATCGGGCCCAGGATGAGCAGACCAACCGTCTGGAAAATCAGGTCTTCCAGGCTCGCGGAGGTGCTACCGGAAGAAGGTACTCGAACCGAACCTTCACCGGTAGAGCTGAAGACGTAACGCATCATCGAGCTGAACAGGTCGGCAAGCGCCATGAACAGCACAATGTAGCCGACCGCGGTGACCGCGTAGGCGGCGACCAGCCACGGAATTTCGGAGGGGTGACGCAGCGCGTGCAGCACCTTCGGCGGCAGCATCGACTGGTAGGCGAAGAGCTTCGGCTGGGGCAGGGGGCTGACCGGCTTCTGGCGCTCGTCTTCGGGGAGCCAGCCGGCGGAGAGGTCCTGCGGGAGGGGCTCACCGGGGGCACGGAATGCCTGCTGGCCGGGCTGGGCGTTGAACTGCCCGCCGGGCTGCTGGTGGTTTTCAGGAGGTTGAGTCATGTCTCGTCCGCTTCGTATCGAGTGTTATCTGATTCCACTCTATCGTTTTTGGGCACTTACTAGTGAATGTGAATGCGCTTTTTCTCATAGAATGCCCATTCGCGACGCTACAGTACGCCACAGTGTAAGGGGCGCACCGCCTCGCGGGCATAAAGTAATCCGCCGCGGCACCCATACAGAATGGGCGCCACGGCGGATAACTTTACGCTCAGCCGCCTACACGGCGGGGTGCGTGGGGCTTAGAGGCTCTTGACGAGTTCCTCGGTAGCCTCAGCGATAGCCTTCTCCTCGTTGGTGGGGATGACCAGCACCTTGATAGCGGAATCCTCGGTGGAAATCACGCGCGGCTCGGGGGAACGCTTAGCGTTCTCTTCCTCGTTGTACTTGATACCGAGAGCGCCGAGGCGGTCCAGGACCAGCTTGCGGAAGTCGCCGGAGTTCTCACCGATACCAGCGGTGAAGATCAGTGCCTGCGCGCCGCCAACAACCAGGTTGTAGCCGCCAATGTACTTCATCAGGCGGTAGGAGGTCATGTCCAGTGCGAGCTGTGCACGCTCGTCGCCGGACTGTGCGGCCTCAACGACCTTACGCATGTCGTTGGAGCCAGCCAGTGCGAGCAGACCGGACTCCTTGTTCAGGATGGTGTCCAGGCGTGCACCGTCAATGCCCTCACGAATCAGGATGGTGGTCAGTGCCGAGGGGTCGATGTCGCCGGAGCGGGTACCCATGATCAGGCCAGCCAGCGGGGTGTAGCCCATGGAGGTGTCGACGGACTTGCCGCCCTTCACAGCGGTTACGGACGCGCCGTTACCGAGGTGAGCAACGATGCCGTTGAACTCGTCGCGTGCAATGCCGAGCATGTCAGCTGCAACGTGGGAGACGTACTCGTGGCTGGTGCCGTGGAAGCCGTAGCGGCGGATGCTGTACTTGTCAGCCAGGTCGTAGGGGATCGCGTAGCGCCATGCTTCTTCGGGCATGGTGGAGTGGAACGCGGTGTCGAAGATAGCAACCTGCGGCAGGGAGGGCCACTTGTGCATTGCTGCGCGCATGCCCTGAGCGTGTGCGGGGTTGTGCAGCGGTGCCAGCGGGGAGAGGTCGTCGATCTGCTGGACAACTTCCTCGGTGAGCAGGGCGGGGTGGGTGAACTTCTCTGCACCCTGCACCACGCGGTGGCCGACTGCCTGCAGCTCACGGCCTGCCAGGACGGGCTCAAGCTTCTCGGACATGATGTCGAATGCGACTTCGTGGTTGGGCACGTCGGTGCCGATGTTTTCGACGAGGCCGGAGGTCAGCATCTGCTCTGCCTCGGGCAGGGAGGTGTCACGCACCTGGTACTTCAGGGAGGAAGAACCGGCGTTCACAACGAGAATAAGCATGAAAGTATCTTCTTTCGTAGTTTTCTTTTCTGCTCCATTCTCGCACTTTTCGAGCCTGCGTGCGAGACGGCCCCGGCTGTGTTTTTAACGGGGGTTTTTACTGGGGGCAGCGTCAGGGGTAGGAGGCGCGGGGTTGGTGGAGTAGAGAGAACGCCTGGAGGATAGGTTTAAGGTATGACCTAATCACTGGTCGTGTTTTCAGAGCTTAGGTATAGTTAGAACCAGTAAGGTAAACCAAGAACTCTGAGGTAACTGCCACTTCGTGGCAGGGAAGTATACTGGGTGAGCCGTAGCGGGGTGTACTGGTGGATTCTGGTCGAAGCTCGGACCTTGCGCATAAGGCACCCGTTCAGGGTGCCTTTTTTGTGCGCCGAACCTAGACCCCACCCGCGCATGACTGAAACGGTTGCGGGGATAGGTATAACCTCCGTATAGTGGGAGTTGTCAGGATAAAACGATGGATTACCGCCTCCGGGCCGAGGGATGAAGGCGTCAAGGTATGAAAGCTGGAGGACTCTGGCCGTTCTTGGCGATCCTGACACATAAAGGCACCTTACGAGGTGCCTTTTCTGTTTAACCGCAACTCAGGGGAGGGGATGCATTCCGGTGCGACCCCTCCCCTGTTTCTTATGCTCGTGAACTAGTCTTCGTCATCATCAACGGCAGGCAGGCCCAGCAGGGCGGTACCCGCCTCGGTGAGCGACCAGCGCCTCGTGCGGCCAACCTTCACACCCTCAACAAACCCAAGCCCCTGCAACAGCTTGAGCCTATCGCGCAGAGTCGGCGCCGTAACGTCCAGCGCATCCTCCAGATTACTTGAGGTGGGGGCGACCGGCGCACGAAAAATACACGTTTGGCCCAGCAGATGCAGAAGCTTAAGCATATCGGTTACTTGTTTCTGAGTTTTCGGGTCTTCACCTTGCAACCATTCACGGTCCTGCTCTAGCTCACGAACTCGTTCTCGTAGAGATTTTAATGCTTCATAGCGGGTCTTCAGTTCCTTTTCCAGATACTCCTGCGCTTTCTCAGTCATTTGTAAAAAGGTATGCAAGAAACTGGTTGCTTCACCGTAGTTGTAAGGCTCCTCCACAACAGAAAATGCCTTATAGTATTGCTTCTTATGAAGGTTAAGCGTACTTGGCAAAGTGAGCGCTGTCAGATGACTCAGAACCTGGGCCATATGGTTAGCAAGAAGGTAGCGGTCAAATCGCCCATTACCGTCGTAGAAGGGATGTGTGTACTCCACCATAAAATGTGCAATGATTGCTGAGAAGAGCGCTGAAGCTTGCGGATCAAGGGCATGAGCAAGCGCTACCTCGATGTTAGCAATGATGTTCTTCTCACCAACCGGGGG
>NZ_KV821834.1:0-74350 GCF_001815755.1 Rothia sp. HMSC061C12 | reverse complement strand
TTGAAAGGGTCTCAAACACCCTCACAAACATCAAACTGCCTAGTCAGTGTGTTTTATGGGTGGTAGAAAATCTTTAAAAAACTTCTAGAAACCTCAAAAATCTGCGAATTCCCCTCTCTGGACCCCCAAAACAGGGTCGAAAGGCGCCCAAAGCCCTCGCCAACAAAGACAAACCAAGAAACCCCAGAGCCAGAGGGTAGCAGAACGATACAAGAAGAGCCCCTCCTGACGGAGGGGCTCTCTGTGCATATAGGGAACGTATATCGGGAACAGAAAAGGAGGGGCACTCCCCCACCGAACATTCAGTACCGAACACTCAGCACTAAACACTCAGTAGAGAAGAACCCCTCCCCATCTATATGTATCGAGAAGACTAAACCAGCTCTGTATTAGATCAGCTCTACAGCGCCCTGGTTCTTCTTGCCACGGCGAACCATCGCAAAACGACCGTGCAGCAGATCATCCTTAGAAATAGCTGCGTCCTCGCCCTGAACCTTCACGCCGTTCACCGAAGCGCCGCCCTCCTTCAGAATGCGACGAGCCTCAGAGTTAGACTTCGCAAAGCCCAGCTCAGTCAGAACAGAAATCATGTCCAGGCGGTCCTCGGACAGCTTAGCCGAAGGAAGTTCAGCAACCACAGACTCCAAGGTAGCCTCATCCAGAGCAGCGAAATCGCCCTTACCGAACAACGCCTCCGAAGCAGCCACAGCCTGATCAGTAGCCTCAGTACCGTGAACCAGCGAAGTCACCAGGTACGCCAGAGTCTTCTGAGCCTCACGCTTAAACGGCTCCTTCTCAACCTTCTCCGCAAACTCAGCAATCTCAGCACGAGTCAAGAACGTAAAGACCTTCAGACGATCCAGCACATCCGCATCCGCAGTGTTCAGCCAGAACTGGTAGAAAGCGTACGGCGAGCACATCTGCGGGTTCAGCCAAATAGCGTTACCCTCGCTCTTACCGAACTTAGTGCCATCAGAGTTAGTAATCAGCGGAGTACCAATAGCGTGAACGCTCTTACCCTCTACCTTACGAATCAGCTCAGTACCGCTCGTCAGGTTACCCCACTGGTCAGAACCACCGGTCTGCAGAGTACAACCGAAACGACGGTTCAGCTCCAAGAAGTCCAGGCCCTGCAGAATCTGGTACGAAAACTCGGTGTACGAAATGCCCTCATCAGAGTTCAGGCGCTTCGCAACAATCTCCTTCTTCACCATGGTGCCCACGCGGAAATGCTTACCAACATCGCGCAGCAACTGCAGAGCAGACATCTGACCGCTCCAGTCCAAGTTATTCACCATACGGGCAGCGTTCTCACCCTCGAAAGACAGGAAACGCTCAATCTGAGCACGCAGAGACTTAACCCACTCAGCAACAACCTCAGGAGAGTTCAGCACACGCTCAGAAGTCTGACGCGGATCACCAATCAAACCGGTGAAACCACCCACCAGACCCAGCGGCTTGTGACCAGCCAGCTGCAGACGACGCATCACCAGCAGCTGCACCAAGTGACCCAGGTGCAAAGAAGCCGCAGTCGGATCATAACCCGTATAGAAAGTCAGGCTCTCCTCGCTCAGCGCCTTCTCCAGAGCAGCCTCATCAGTGCTCACGTGCACCAGACCGCGCCACTTCAGCTCCTGCCAAATATTCTCGAAGGTATCGTCATTATGCTGCGCGTTGAGGATCTCGGCAGACATGCTTCTCCCATTCACAAGGTAACAACGCCCGAAGGCGCTCGAACAAAATATGTAACAAGCCTAGCACCGCACCAGCCCAAACGCTCAGAAAAACCCAAGCGAGCGCTCAAACCGGTACGGCACCGGCCCAAAGAAATAACAAGAAAGGTACTACAGAGCTACAGACCCGCGGGCATCCGCGAACCCACCATGTGCAGGCGCTGAGTCGGACGAGTCATCGACACGTACAGGTCACCCACAGCACCATCAGCATCATCAATCAGCTGCTGCGGCTCAACAATCACCACAACATCAAACTCCAGGCCCTTCGCCTCCCACGGAGTCAGAACCAGCACCTGATTTTCCAGGGCGGTCTGCGCGGTACCCGTACGATCAGCGTGAGCACGAGCCACAGCCTGAGCCGTCTGAACATACAGGCTCGGCGGGCACACCACACCAATCAGAGCGCCACCCGAATGAGCGACCTCCTCGCTGACCACGGCCACGGTCTGCTCCACAACAGACTCGGAGGCAACCTCATGAACCAGCGGAGGCCACTGACCCTCACGCACCGCACGAGGTGCAGACACCTCATAGCCAGCAGCCTGAGCAACCGATACCGCCGCCTCAGCAATCTGAGCCGGAGTACGGTAATTAATCGTCAGCTCCTCCAGAGTGAAACGCTCACCCACAAACGGCTCCAACGCCTGCGACCACGACGAAGCAGCCGCAGCAGAAGACGCCTGAGCAATATCGCCCACAATCGTGAACGACTTCATCGGGCAACGACGCATCAGCAAACGCCACTGCATGGGTGAAAGCTCCTGAGCCTCATCCACCACAATATGGCCATACGCCCACGTACGATCAGCCGACGCCGCAGCCGCAGCAGTCATACGCTCGCCACGAACCTCATTCATCATCGCAATCTGCTCAGGAGTAATCACGCCATCAGCGCCAATATCCTCCAGCGACTGGTGAACATTCTCCAAAGCCTTCGCCGCATTCTCAAGGTTCGCACGATGCTCCGCCGCAGCACGAGCCGCCGCAGCCGCACCGGTCACCTTCGAAAAATCACCCAAAAGCTCAGCAGCCTCATCCAGCAGAGGAACATCAGCCTCCGTGAAGGGGGCATCCGCCGGGCGAGCCAGCAGCTCACGCTCAGCCTTCGACAACTCACGAGTCGCAGACTCCAGATAGTGAGGCTTCGAAAACAGCGAGCGCAACAGAGTCTCCGGCGACAGCGGCATCCATGCCAAGTTCAAGGCACGGCGCACATCCATCGAAGCACGCACATCATCCTGCAGATACGGACGCTCCACCACACGACCCGCAGCACGGTTCAGCTGATCATCCAGCTTCGCGGTCAGCTCCTTCAACAGAATCTTCACGAACGTCTCACGAGCCTCATTATGCGGCTTGCCCGTCGAACGAGCACGAGAACGAGCCGAACGAACCATCTCCGGAGTCAGCTCAACATCAGTACCCTCAACATTCAGACGCTGAACCTGAGCCGGCACCTTCTGACGATCCGCCACCGCACGCTTAATAACCTTCACCATGCGCAAATCGCCCTTCAACGCGGCAACCGCGCGCTCCTTCTCAGGCACAGCACGCAGACCCGGGTACAGGGTCGCCAGCGAAGCCATCACCACGCCGGTCTCACCCAGCGAAGGAAGCACACGCTCGATGTACCACATGAACGAATTCGACGGACCAACCACCAGCACGCCAGCCTTCGACAGGCGCTCACGGTTCGTGTACAGCAGGTACGCCGCACGATGCAGAGCCACAGCAGTCTTACCGGTACCGGGACCACCCTGCACAACACGCACACCCGGCAGCTCCGAGCGGATAATCGCATCCTGCTCAGCCTGAATCGTCGCCACAATATCGCCCATACGGCCGGTACGCTTCTTATTCAACGCCGCCAGCAGAGCACCCTCACCGTGGAGGGTGTCCTCATCCTGCAGCATCTCCGAATCGAAGACCTCATCCTCAATATTTACGACAGTGCGGCCCTCAAGCATCAGGTGACGGCGGCGGCGCACACCCATCGGGTGGAAAGCAGTCGCCTGATAGAACGTACCCGCCTCCGGGGCACGCCAGTCCATCAGCAGACGCTGCTGATTGCTATCCGTAATACCAATACGACCGATATAACGCACCGCATCAGCGCCCTCACGGTCCATATCCAGTCGGCCAAACATCAGACGAGAATCCACAGCATTCAGCTGCGCCAAACGATCCTCATAGTGAGTAGCAAAAGAGTCACGCTCCGAACGGTTCTGATGACCGCCCACCGCCTGATTCTTACGCACAGCAGCCAGCTTCTCAGCCGTCTCCTCACGGAGCTCATCCAAGCGAGCATACACGCGAGCAACATACTCACGCTCCGCAGCCATCTGCTCAGCAAACAGCTTCTCAGCCGCCGAAGAATCAGCAGACTGCTGGGGTAGAGATTCAGATGACACGTAAGCTCCTTAAACCTATGGTGTCTCAAAGACAGGGTGCGACAGACACCCAAAAATACGGGTCA
This sequence comes from Rothia sp. HMSC061C12, assembly GCF_001815755.1. NCBI lineage: Bacteria > Bacillati > Actinomycetota > Actinomycetes > Micrococcales > Micrococcaceae > Rothia > Rothia sp. HMSC061C12. The sequence goes on along the minus strand of NZ_KV821834.1, from coordinate 70,138 downwards.
CTATTTTACAGGACAGGCTCCGAAGGGCAGAAATATTACCCCCGTAGAAAACCCGCCCAAGCATACACAGAAAAGTGCCCCACCGGATCAACCGGCGGGGCACCTCCACATCTATAAAACTACTTCGACGGCAGCGGATACTCAGAGACCAAGCTCAGCGTCTCAAGACGGTAACCGTCCAACGCCTCACGACCGCCCAGGCCCTCCAGTTCCAGAAGAGCGCCGACGCCGGCAACCTTCAGGTTCGCGCGCTCCACCAGCTTCGCGGCAGCCACCAGGGTACCGCCAGTCGCCAGCAGATCATCCAGCAGAAGCACACGAGTACCCGGCGCGAAATCATTACAGTGAATCTCAATCGCCGCGCTACCGTACTCCAGCGCATACTCCTCACGGTACGTCTCACGAGGAAGCTTACCCGCCTTACGAACCGTCATCACACCGGTGCCGGTAGCGTACGCGAGCGCAGAAGCCAGCAAGAAGCCACGAGCCTCAACACCAGCCACCACATCAAACTGGCCCTCAAAACGGGCAGCCAGCTCATCAATGCACGCCTTGAAAACCTCAGCATTGGCGAAGAGAGTGGTCACATCGTAAAAGAGGATGCCCTCGTGCGGGTAATTCGGAATCGTAGCGCAAGCAGCCGGAATCAACTGCTCAATAGGGGTTCGCGAAGCCTCAGAAGCGGGAACGCTCATGCTCTCTCTTTCGTGGATGGTTCAGCCCAGGTATAACAACCGGGAACAATAACGCGGTAGAAGCCGCCTACAAGATTCTACCCTCTTCGCCCGCGGTTGTCCTCAGAACAGCGCTAAGAACCGTCTGCCGGGATTAGCCCTGCTGAATCGAAACCCGCAAGTCACGCTTGAGGATCTTACCGGTCGGGCCCAGCGGCATGCTCTCCACCATCACATAACGGCGAGGATACTTATACGCCGCCAAACGAGTACGCGCCAAAGCATTCAACTCCGCCTGCAGCACGCCCTCATCGGCACCAGGACGCGGCATCACCACGGCGACAACCTCCTCGCCCACGCGCTCATCCGGCACACCCAGCACCGCTACCGACTGCACCTGCTCATGGGTGTACAGCACATCCTCAATCTCACGCGGATACACCGAATAGCCATTACGCAGAACCATGTCCTTAATACGATCCACGATGAAAATATTGCCCTGCTCATCAACACGAGCAACATCGCCGGTCGCAAACCACTCGCCGTCAAAAACCTCAGCAGTAGCCGCCGGATTATTCCAATAACCAGCCATCACGTTCTCGCCGCGCACCCACAGCTGACCGCTCACGCCCGGCGCGCACTCGGAACCTTCCGGGCAACGCACCTGCACCTGCACGCCCGGCAGCACACGGCCCACCGAGCCGAGCACCATGCCAAACTCCGCCTGATTAAACGAAACCACCGGCGAGGTCTCACTCAGGCCGTAGCCCTCGTACACCGGGCACTCAATCAGCGTTTTCAACGCAGCATGCACCGGTGCGGGCAGCGGCGAACCACCCGAAATACCGAAACGGATGCGACCGCGCAGCGAGCGCGCACGCTCAGGCTCAGCCTCCAGCGCCGCCGCCAACGATACGTACATGCTCGGAACCGCAGCCAACACCGACACCCCGGCACGCTCCATCAGGTTCAGCGCACCATCGGGAGTAAAACGCGGCAGCAGAGCCACCGTAGCCGACGCCGCAAACGCCGCATTCATCGACACCGTCTGACCAAACGCATGGAACAGCGGGAGACCACCAAAAATGACGTCCTCAGCGGTGAAACCAAAAACGCTCACGCAACTACGAGCATTCGAGAGGATATTCGCGTGAGTCAGCGTTGCCCCCTTCGGTTTGCCCGTCGTACCCGACGTATACAAAATAATCGCCGCATCGTTCGCCCCCACCGGAACGGGTTCCAGAACCGTCTCGGCAGGCTCATCAAAAGGAGCTACCGGCGAGCCCTCTCCCCCGGTGAAAATCTCGCAACGAACCGAACCGTTCTTCACCAGAACCGTCGACGAAGCCTCCGACGCCAGGCGAGTACCCGCAAAAGCGAAAAGCACCTTCGCCCCGCTATCGCGCAGATGATACTCCAGCTCCGCGCCCGACAGCAGCGGATTCAACGGAACACAAATCGCACCCGCAGCCACAATGCCGTAATACAGCGCAGGCATCAACGCCACATTCGGCATAGACAACGCCACCCGGTCACCACGCTCAACACCGAGCGCCTCCAGATGACGCTGAACCTGCGAGGCAGCAGACGCCAACTGTTCATAGCTCACCAGCTGCATATCAGCAGGTTCAGAAGCCGGAATCGCCAAAGCAGCCTTAGTCCCGGCAGACGATGCCGCCTCCGCCAGAAGGTAGGCAATATTGTTCGCTGAATCGTGCATTTCAGACATGATAAAAAACTCTCACCACAGAAAAATCGGTATATCTAGAAAAGAAGAAGCCAAGATAGAAGCCCGGAAAAGAGCCCGAAGACAGCAGAAGGGCGTACCTTCAGCCGCTCCCCCGACACATCAGAGGAACAGCACAAGATACGCCCCAGCTACTACTGAGCAGCAGACCAGTCCAAGAAACTCTCGGCAAGCACAGCCCCACCATTGGGGTCACGAGTCACAACAATGACCGTATCGTCACCGGCGATAGTGCCCATAATCGCCTCAAGACCGCCCTGGTCAATCGACGACGCCAAGAACTGCGCGGCACCCGGAGGAGTACGCAGAACCGTAATATTTGCCGAACCCTCAGCGGTAATCAGCAGTTCCTTGAACAGGGAAATCATACGAGCATCAGGTGCAGTACCACCGCCACGACGAGCAGGATAATTCGGCACAGCATAAATCAGGCCGGCGCCTTCATCACGGATGCGCTCAGCGCCAATTTCAACAAGATCACGGGAAAGGGTCGCCTGAGTAACCTTCATACCATCATCGGTCAGGTACTGCGCCAGTTCAGCCTGGGAGCGGACACGTCGGGTCTGCAGCAATTCAACGATGCGTGCCTGACGCGCGATCTTGGTCGAGGGGAAAGGCATAATATCTCTTCTTCCTACGGTGCCAATCACGAATTCAGAACGGAGCTGCCCAGCGGTGGTGCAGCGCAACATTCTTTACTACCCAAGATAATACATATGCACATAAATATGCGCACCAAATATGGATTATTCCAAGATATGGGGGAATTTTCAGGGTTTATCTCACCAGCTGTCACACAAAATGCCGCGAGTGTAGCGTGTATCTACACATTCGAGCGCATAACCTCGCAATGAATGCATAATGTGCAAGAACTTTCTGGGCAAGCCCGCCGAACCGAACAAGCGACCTACCTCAGGCGAGCACGCAAAAGGAGCCCGCCTCCAGCAACACCATGTGCGCCAGAAACAGACTCCTTCAACAAAACTTCGAGGTGAATTCTTAGGACTCAGAACGCCTAGCGCTCATCCTCCACCAGACCGTCCAGGTCCTCATACTCGACATCGTGCGAACGGCGGTTCAGCCACACAGCAAAACCCAGACCCAGCAGAAGCACCAGCACCGCACCAACAATACTTGCGATACCGGCAAAACGCTCAGCATTCACGCTGTCCTCAGTCACAGGCTTCAACGTGCCCTTCTCAGCGGTGTAGACGACCTCAAGAGTGCCGGCCTTCTCCACCAACAGGCCATCCACCTCACGAGGGAACTCGGAGGGAACATCACCAGTCTGCGAACCACGGAACTCAATCGGAGCGCCCGAAGTCACCTGATACTTATCCTTCAGGTTCGACACATACGTCTTACCGTTCAGCGCGTCATCAGCCGGCAGGTTGCCCTTATAACGAGCCACATTGCCCTTCGTAATCAGGTCAGGAGTCAAATCCTGATAAGTGCCCTGAATAACCCAGCTCTTACCGGCATACTCGGCGTTATTATTCACCGACGCAAAAGCACGAACACCCGCAATAGCCAAAACAATGGAAAGAATAACCGCAACGACAGCAGAAAGAACCGACAGCCAGTTCACGCCCGGACGGTCATCCAGCTCTTCCTCACTCATCGCGAAAAGAGAGGAGTTCTCTTCCTCATCGTCGTAATCCTCGTACTCGTCGTACTCCTCATACTCGGAATCCTCGTACTGAGAATCACCGTACTCAGAATCCTCGTACTCAGAATCCTCAAAGTAGGTTTCTTCGACCTCAGACTGCGACAGCTCATCCTGTTCGCGCGAGTTCTCTCGATTAGCCATTACTCTCTCCCTCACTTCATCTATCTTCTAGGGTACCCATAACCACATGAGTTCACCACTGAAAGCGCTTATCAACGCTTCATAAACCAACCCAACAGGTAAACCCACCACGCAACGCCAAAAGTTACGGGGTGGGAGCCAACAACTCCCACCCCGTCAGCACTAGGCATTACGCCATAGGGTTAGACCCGGTTAGACACGCGGTTCCGCACCCAGCTGCTCAACAGTCGCAGCCACAGCATCCTCACGAGCAGCCGACGCCTCATCAGCAGTCAGCGTACGATCCGGCGCGCGGAAACGCAGAGCAAACGCCAAAGACTTCTTCGACTCATCAATACCGACACCGCGGTAATCATCAAAGACGCGGATGTCCTCCAGCAACTCGCCAGCGCCCTCACGCAGAACACGCTCCACCTCAGAAGCAGGCAGATCGCGGTCCACCAGAAGCGCCACATCCTGAGTAGCAGCAGGGAAAGTCAGCACCGGAGTAGCCTGACGCGCCTCAACACGACCAGCAAACAGCGCCGAGAAATCCAGCTCAAACGCGCAGGTACGCTCAGGCAGGTTCAGCTCCTGCAGAAGCTTCGGGTGCAGCTCACCAGCAAAACCAACACGCTCACCGGCAGCGTTCAGAACCTCAGCCACACGGCCCGGGTGGAACGCAGTATGCACACCGTTACGCACCTGAATCTCAGCAGACACAGCGTCAGCAACCAGACGCACAGCGTCCAGAGCGTCACGCCAATCATAAGCGCGCGGAGCAGCGCCGGGCATCACCTCGTGCTCAGTACCTGCAAACAGGCCAGCAATGAAAGTGGGCTGCTGCGGAATACCGGCATTCAAATCAGCCAGAACCTCATCCGAAGGACGAGCACCCAGCGGCGGAATGGACTCCGAACCCAGCTGCTCACCCGGAATGAACACGTGACCCGCCTCAAAAATAGCCAGGTTCTTGAAACCGCGAGACAGGTTACGCTTCAGAACCTCAACCAGGCCCGGCAGCAGCGAACGGCGCATCCAGCCCTCAGCCGAAGAAATCGGGTTCTCCAGGCGAGCCGAAGGAACCTCAGTCACCGGGTTCTCAGGGGTGCTCACCCACGGAGCCGACCACAGGTTGTTCGCATCAGCCGACACGAAGGGGTACGCGAACACCTCAGTCAGACCCGAAGCCGCCAGCGCATTCAGCGCACGACGCTTACCCGCCTGCTCCGGAGTGTAACCGCGACCCGCAGGAGCCACCGGCAGAGTCGAGGGGATGTTCTCGTAACCGTCAATACGTGCGATTTCCTCAGTCAGGTCCTCCTTCGCACGCAGGTCAGTACGCCACGACGGGACAGTCACCGCGTAACCAGACTCGGTACGCTCCACCGAGCAACCAATCTCACGCAGGCAAGACTCAATCTGCTCCGGCGAGTAATCCACGCCAATACGACCGGCGGTGTAATCAGCAGGCAGATCAATCACGACCGGCTCATAGCCGAGCGACACGTCAGTAACACCCGGCTCAACCTGAGCACCAGCCAGATCAACCAGTAGCTCAACCGCACGCTGAGCAGCCGCAGCCTGAATCTGCGGATCCACGCCACGCTCAAAACGCTTCGAGGACTCAGAAATCAGCTTGTGACGGCGAGCAGTACGAGCCACCGACACCTCATCAAAACGAGCAGACTCCACCAGAATGCGGGTGGTCGAATCGGTCACCTCAGTCGAGGCGCCACCCATCACACCGGCAAGACCAATCACGCCGGATTCATCAGCAATGACGATATCCTCGGGGTGCAGAGTACGCTCAACACCATCCAGGGTCACCAGCTTCTCGCCTGCAGCGGCGCGACGCACCACAATCTCACCCTGAACCTTGTCAGCATCGTAGAAGTGCAGCGGCTGACCGGTCTCCAGCATCACGTAGTTCGAAATATCCACCGGCAGCGACAGCGAGCGCACACCCGCCAGACGCAGACGCGAAGACATCCACGTCGGAACCGGCGCATCCGCCTTCACGCCCGACACCTCACGCATCACGAAACGAGTGCATGCGGGGTTACCGTGAATCGGGGCGTCATCACGCAGAGCAACCGCGTGACCGGACTCGTTCGCCTCCGGGGCGCGCTCGCCGTACGCCAGCACAAAATCCTCGAAGGAAGAACCGGTAGCGTGGCACCACTCGCGAGCAATACCGCGCAGAGAGAACGCGTAACCGCGGTCCGGGGTCACGTTCACCTCAGCAGCCTGATCGTACAGACCCAGCAGCTCCATCGCATCGGTGCCAAGCTCCGGGTCCAGGCCCAGGGTCGAAAGCACCAGGATGCCGCCGTGATCATCGCCAATACCCAGCTCACGAGTCGAAGCAATCATGCCAGCCGACTTGTGACCGTAAGTCTTACGGGCAGTAATCGCGAAACCACCGGGCAGAACAGCGCCGGGCAGGGTCACAACAACCTTGTCGCCGGGTTTGAAGTTGTGGGCACCACAAATAATGCCCTGAACGCCGGAAGGCTCAATGCCCTTACCGGTCAGAGTCTGCTCCTGGCCCTCCGGAACCACACGCACCTGGCACCAGTTCACGGTCTTGCCGTTCGAGTGGGTCTCCGGCTCCATAGAGAGCACCTGGCCAACCACAATCGGGCCGGACAGCTCATCAGAGGGGCGGTGAACGTCTTCTTCTTCCAGGCCAACCTTCACCAGGGTTGCCATCAAATCTTCAGCCGAAGCATCCTCAGCTACAGGCACGAACTCGCGCAGCCATGACAGGGGTACACGCATAATTTAGATCTCCATCCCGAACTGCTCAGAGAAACGGATGTCGCCTTCAACCATGTCATGCATGTCAGCGACGTTGTTACGGAACATGAGGGTACGTTCAATACCCATACCGAAAGCGAAGCCCGAGTACTCCTCAGGATCGATACCCGCAGCACGCAGAACATTCGGGTTCACCATGCCGCAGCCGCCCCACTCAATCCACTGCGGGCCGCCCTTAGCGTTCGGGTGCCACAAATCCAGCTCAGCGGAAGGCTCAGTGAACGGGAAGAAGTTCGGGCGCAGGCGGATCTTAGCGTCCTCACCGAACATGGCGCGTGCCATGTACTCCAGGGTGCCCTTCAGGTCAGCCATCGTCAGGCCCTTATCCACGGCAAGGCCCTCAATCTGGTGGAAGACCGGGGTGTGGGTCGCGTCCAGCTCATCGGTGCGGTACACCTGGCCCGGGCACACAATGTACAGCGGCAAATCACGCGAAAGCAGCGAGCGCATCTGCACCGGCGACGTGTGAGTGCGCAGCAGCAGGTGAGCGTCCTTCGGCTCAACGTAGAAAGTATCCTGCATTTCTCGTGCCGGGTGATCCGGCTTAATGTTCAGAGCGTCAAAGTTGTACCACTCAGACTCCAGCTCCGGGCCGTCAGCAACTTCCCAACCCATACCGACGAAAATGTCAGTCAGGCGCTCCTGCATCAGAGCAATCGGGTGGCGGCCGCCCAGGGAACGGCGAGGCGAAGCAGCAGAAACGTCCACAGCTTCCTCAGCCAGGATGCGAGCCTCACGCTCAGCCTCCAGCTCGGCGGTACGAGCCTCAATAGCCTCAGTCAGCGCCGCACGAGCCTGACCCATCAGCTTACCCACCGGGCCCTTGTGCTGGTTCTGAAGATCACGCATCTGGCGGTTAGCGATGCTCATGATGCCCTTCTCACCGAAGAAGCTCAGGCGCACCTCCTTGAGGCTGTCAAAGTCCTTAGCCTTCTCGCGAATCTCCTGGCGGGCGCGCTCACGCTCAGCCTCAAAAGCCTCACGGATAACGTCCAAACCGTTCTCGGGGTTCTCCTCCAGAACCTGCGCAATGCGGGCGAGAACCTGAGCCGGGCCGTTAAGACCCTCGTGTTCCTGCACGGAATCGGTCATTGTCACTCTTCTCTGCATACCACCGGCACTATGCCGGCTGGCTCGTTATACACCTTAGGTAGCACCGCATGCTCTCCCCCGGCTACCCGCACAGGGTGCGGGACAGGGGGAAGGCGACGGGCGCATATCCTATCCATTTTAGACCAGAGAAGGAAGCGTAAACAGCAGAACGCCCGGATAGTCCATCCGGGCGTTCTTAGGTATATAGCCTTAACAACAGCGTTGAAGGGTTGTACTTACTTCAGAGCCTGCTTCACAGCCGGGTCAAAAGAAGCACGAATCCACAGCACGTTCGCAATGAACCATGCCGCGTACAGGGGCACGAAGCCGTAGCGCTGAGCGTCAATGACATTACCAATCAGAGACAGGATCGCCACGAACGCACCCAGAATCGCAAAAATCAGACCAACAGTCAGGCCCAGACGCTTGCCCTTCTGAATTGTGAAGTACACCCAAATGTACACAACCGCAGAAACAACCAGCAGGCCGATACCGCCTGCAACGCCGAACTCCGGCAGACCCTTCAGCGGGGACAGGTTATCCGGTGCGAACGAGGAAATAACACCGTGGATCAAGCAGAGCAGTGCGGAGACAATCATAATCTCCTGCAGACGCAGAATCTTCGGGTGCTTGGTCGGCGAATGGAACAGAATTCCGCGCGGCTCAGCGCCGCCTTCCTGAATATAAATAGCTTGAGTGTCCGAGGGAACCGCGTCGGAGCGGTAGGCACCCGGATCAAACGGGGGTTGAGCAGTCATCATTGTCTCCCAATACGTATGTGATTTCTCCCTCAATACTACCCGCCTACCGGAAGGTTTCCAAAGTATGTATCCGTGTCGAACCCATATATGACAAATTCCCCTCCCCAACAAACACACAAGTCAGGATTACACGGCGCATAAATCCCCCTCAAAATATGAATAAAGGCGGGACTCCCCACAGGGAATCCCGCCTTCAAACAGTGCCAAAAAAGATAGAGAAAATTTATCCTGTTACCGCCGCGAACATGTCACATAACGGTGACTTAGCCTCGCAACGAACTAGCGCAGAGCATTAGGTCAGACCTTGGGTCTACGCCTCACCAGTGCCAGTGTCCTGCAGCTGCTGCAGGAGCGCTTCCACAATCGGCAAATCCGCCGGAATCCACGGCAAACCCAGCAAATCATCGTACGCCTGCGCGTCATCCTTAGACTTCGGCAACGGCATCCACCGCAGCGCGCTGTGATCTTCCAAAGTATCCGGAGTACCCGAAAGAATCTCCGCAAAGAACACGCGCATCGCCAGACGCTCGCTCAGACGCCAGCCCTGCGGGTACGCGCCGGGCACCTCAGCACCCAAACGCGCCTGCACGCCCAGCTCCTCCTTCAGCTCACGCACCAGCGCCTGCTCGCAGCTCTCCCCCGGCTCGACCTTACCGCCCGGGAACTCCCACATGCCGGCAACAGTCTGCGGCTCAGAACGCTGAGCCACCAGCATACGGGTCGGAGCCACCAAAGAATCAACCACGGCGGCGCCAACCACCTGAACCTCAAACGAGGGCGACACTTCACTCATCTTTCTCTACCTTCTTCTACGCTTTAGAATCCTTCATCGGATGCGCATCTTCAGCAGCGTGCTCCGCTACTTCCTTCTCTGCATCCTCAGTATCCTCAGGCTCAGGAGCTTCCTCCACGCCTTCCTGCCACTCTTCTTCCGTATTATTCATGTTCGAGGCCTCAGCCACCTCACGGCGAATATTAGTGCCGTCATTCAGCAGAATCAGAAGGCGGTTACCGTTCTTGAACTCCATGAGGAAGACATCCTCAAGCTCGACCTCAGCGGCACGCAACTGTAGGTACACCCAATCCTCGGTCTTGTGCGCATCCGCGATATCGCGAGTGACCAAGCTACCCTTCACAATCAGAGCAAAGTTCGGCACACCGTCACCCTTACGGATCACGCTCAGCGCACCGTTCGGTTCAATCTGAGCGAACTCAATGTCTTCCAGGTCGTAAATACCCTGCGCACGAAGGTCAGCAATCAGGCGCATCGGATCAAGAACCACATCTGCCTGCTGGAAGCTCTTAATATCGATATCGCCATCCGTAATGACCGGCACGCGCTGCTCACGCACCGCCATATGCAGAAAACGAATCTTCGTGGTCGCCACGTTCAGCAGCTGAATCATGCACAGCGTAAACACCATGTAGATGACAAAATAGAACAGGCTAATCTGCTTGCTGTACAACACGCCACCGAACACACCACCGATGACAAAGTTACCGATGGTATCAATCGGGGTCTGGTGCCCCGCCTGAGAACGGTGAGTCAGACGCAGGTACACCAAAAGAATGATCAGGCCAACGAAAATCTTTAGCAAACCATCAACGATCATCTCAACGGTCATAACGAAAATCTCCTAGAACTAAGCCCGGAAAATATCCGGCTCCAAATAAATGATGCGCGCCGCAGGAACAGCCTCACGAATACGCACCTCAGCAGCGTCAATCTCATCAGCTACCGCACGACCGGTGTCAGCATCATGAATACGAATCTTTGCCGCCACCAGAATCTCCTCAGGACCCAAGTGCACGGTCTTAATGTGGATAATGCGCTCGCTATCGCCATCCTCAATCGCCGCACGAATCTTCGCCAAATCCTCCGGAGAAGCAGCCTCACCCAAAATCAGGGACTTCATCTCCACCGCAAGGAACACAGCAATAAAGACCAGCAGCACACCAATAGCCAGGGTACCGAACGCATCCCACAGACCATTACCGGTCAACAGAGTCAGACCCACACCAAAGAGCGCAAAAATCAGACCCAGCAGCGCACCCGCATCCTCCAGCAGAAGCACCGGAAGCTCCGGGTTCTTCGAAGTACGCAAGAAACGCATCCAGCTCTGCTTGCCCTTCAGATCACGCGACTCCTTCACCGCCACGCGGAACGAATTACCCTCCAGCAGAATCGAACCCACCAGAACAGCCACCGGAACCCACTGCCACTCAGTAATACCGTGCGGGTCATGCAGCTTCTCATAACCCTCATACAGAGCGAACAAGCCACCCAGGGCAAAGATAATAATCGAAACAATAAACGCGTAAATATAGCGGTTACGGCCATAACCAAACGGGTGCTCCTCATCAGCCTGCTTCTGCGAAGCACGACCGCCCAGCAGCAACAGAAGCTGATTACCGGAGTCAGCCACCGAGTGAATAGCCTCCGCCAGCATCGACGAAGAACGAGTCAGCGCAAAAGCCAAAAACTTCAGCACCGCAATACCCAGGTTCGCGCCCAGCGCGGCAATAATCGCGCCCGAACCCGAATGACCAGAAGGAGCAGACATGATTTCCCTTTCTACAGCCCTAAACCAAAACTCTAAAAATATGAGGCGAAGGCGGCCCGCCGCTGCACCACAGCCACGAACCGCCCAAAGCCTAGCGAGAAACGCCGCGCTGAGCCATCGCCGAAGCATACAGGCACACAGCAGCAGCCGTACCCACATTCAAAGACTCAGCCGAACCATAGACAGGAACAGCCACGCGCATGGTCGCCGCTGCCTTCTCTTCAGCGTTCAGGCCCTGCGCTTCATTCCCGAAAAGCCACATGGTCGGCTTAGAAAGATCAAAATTACCCTTCACACCGGACGGGGCACTCGCCTCCACACCGGCACGACGAGCCGCCGTGTACTCACTCAGCTCCTGCAGATTCACCGCACCATAACCGTCAGCAGCCAGCACAGCAGTACCCTGAGACTTCACATCCTCCGCGAAATCCTCCAGCTGCACGCCCTGAATAATCGGCACATGGAACAGCGAACCCGCGGTAGAACGCACCGTCTTCGGGTTATACAAATCCACCGAACCCTTAGTCGTAATCACCAAGTCAGCACCGGCCGCATCAGCAACACGAAGAATCGTGCCCGCATTACCCGGATCCTGCACACGAGACAGCACAGCAATCAGCTTCGGGTTCAACGCGCCCTCACCCCACAGCCGCGAGAACGACGCATCCACCATAAAGGAAACCGCAATAATACCCTGCGGGCTCACCGAATCAGCCATCGCCTCCAGCACCTCATCGGTCACCACACGCATGAAAACGCGGCGGCCCTCCTCCGGGGTGGGAGTACCGTAGACCTGCTCCAGCAGATCAGCGATATCCTCATGACGGTCAAACGCCGCCTCCGTGACATACACGGCGTCCAGGATGGGGCTCTTCAGGTGCGCCTTCAACGCCTCACGCACAGCCTGCGGGCCTTCCACCAGGAACTGGCCCTTCTTCGTGCGCGCCGCACGGGTACGCAGCTTCGCAATATCGCGCACACGATCAGCCTGCGGATTGGACATCACAACGGGGGTACTAATACGTTCAAAAAAGTTCACTCTTAAAGGGTACAGGCAAAGACGCACCCAAAGAACGCAGAACAGTCAGAAGCACAACAGTCACAAGCACAACCCCTAGATACGCAAAAAGCCGCCGATACGCAGAAAGCGGCCGCCCACACTCAAAAGTGCAGACGGCCGCTCACGACGCTTGAGCATCCCACCCCGAACCTAGATCTTCAGGGCAGACGCACACAACCTAGGCTAATTAAGCCTTCGGAGCCGAGGTGTCCTCGGGCAGGTTGTTCTTAGCAATCTCAACCAGTGCGTTGAAGGCAGCGGGCTCGTTAACAGCCAGCTCAGCCAGCATACGGCGGTCAACCTCAACACCAGCAGCCTTCAGGCCCTGGATGAAGCGGTTGTAGGTCAGGCCCTGTGCGCGGGAAGCAGCGTTGATACGCTGGATCCACAGGCGACGGAAGTCACCCTTCTTCTTACGACGGTGGTCGTAGCTGTAAACCAGCGAGTGAGTGACCTGCTCCTTAGCCTTACGGTACAGGCGAGAACGCTGACCGCGGTAGCCGGATGCACGATCGAGAATAGTACGGCGCTTCTTGTGCGCGTTAACCGCGCGCTTCACACGTGCCACGTGTGTCTCCTTCGTCTTATGTCCTGAACAGCTCACATATCACGCTGAACAGGAGCGAGTCTTTAATCAGTGCGCACCACTATCGGTGCGCCAGGTGCAGAGAGTAAGCGTTGCTTACTTACCCAGCATCTTCTTGACAACCTTTGCCTGGCCGCCGGTAACGATCTGGTCAGAAGCCAGACGACGGGTCAGACGAGAGGACTTGTGCTCCAGGTAGTGGCGGCGGTTCGCCTGCTGGCGCTTAACCTTGCCGCTACCGGTGAGCTTGAAGCGCTTCTTAGCACCAGAGTGGGTCTTCTGCTTCGGCATAGCTGCCGTTCTCCTTACATTCATCCCCCGCCACAACGGCGGGGTAGCTTAGTGGGGTTGAGCGATACACGCATCAGCCCCAAGGACCAAAGGTGAGGCACCCCTAACGAGGTGCCTCGGAACCGGCACCGGGTGAACCCGCAACACCCACCCAACGGTGGAGGCGCGTGCCCATCCTAAAGTGACGACCCGGTTCCCTACTCGGCGGAAGCCTGCGCCTTCAACTCGGCAGGCATAGCGTCTGCCAGAGAATTAGTTACGGGCTTCGCCTTGGTCGTGTCAATACGCTCGCGACCCTTGCGACCGCCGGCGCCCTGCTCACGGCGAGCCTCTGCCTTACCGCGAAGCGGAGCCAGAACCATCACCATGTTGCGGCCATCCTGACGGGGGCGAGACTCAACGGTGCTCACCTCAGCCAGCTCAGCCGCCAGACGCTCCAGCAGACGCACACCCATCTCGGGGCGCTGCTGCTCACGACCACGGAACTGAATCATTGCCTTGACCTTGTCACCACCGGAAAGGAAACGACGAGCGTGTCCAACCTTGGTTTCGTAGTCGTGGGTATCAATCTTCAGGCGGAAACGGATCTCCTTCAGAACGGCATTAGCCTGCTTCTTGCGGGATTCACGAGCCTTGATCGCGGCTTCGTACTTGTACTTACCGTAATCCATGAGCTTGCACACGGGCGGCTTCGCGTTCGGGGCAACCTCGACCAGGTCGAGTTCGGCGTCCTCAGCCAGACGCAGAGCGTCCTTCAGAGGGACAACGCCTACCTGCTCGCCACCGGGACCGACAAGACGGACCTCGGGAACGCGGATACGATCGTTAATGCGTGGTTCGCTAATGACTAGCTCCTGTGCTCTGTGGGTTTCCCCGTGAATACTATCCGTTGCGGGCGCTAAAAAGCCCCCGCAGTTACACAAGCGGAGGCACAAACCAGCGTGCGCCGAAATCGGCGGACAAACCCGTTCACCTCAAAACTCGCAAACAAACGCCTGCGGCGGTCAACCGGGTGGGAGGCATGCTCCACTTGCAAACTGCCTACAACCATACCGCAGAATCCCCGACAGACGCAAGGAATTAGACGCAAAACACCATAAAAATTGCGGAGACTCCCCCAGAAAGTCCACAGAAGCACCCACTCTTAAGGACGCATTTACCGAAACAAACGAAATATGAGATTCTAAGACTATGAGCACTGAAAACACGAACTTCCGCTTCACTGCGGAAGAAGAAACCCCCGTACACGGCCACACCGAACTCACCGAAGAGCAGGTCGAAGCCGTCAACGAACAGCTGCGCGACATCGCAGACGTACCCGCCATCGAAATCATCAGCTCCGCAGCCATCCACATGATGAGCGCCGCAGCCGTCAAGTGCGGCCTGGCAGCAGACGAAAACGCCGACGACCTCAAGGACCTCGACGAAGCACGCAAGCTCATCACCGCACTGGCAGGCCTCGTCACCGCCGCAGCACCCGAAATCGGATCCCAGCACGCAGCACCCCTGCGCGACGGGCTGCGCACCCTGCAGCTCGCCTTCCGCGAAGCATCCCCCTTCCCGGACGAACCCGGCAAGGGCCCCGGCGAAAAGCTCACCGGCCCGGTGTACTAAGCCAACTGGTGTACTAAATCAGGACGCACGCTAAACCAGCTGGTCTACGAAGCCGCCCCTGGTTTATGTCATCACGAAGCCCCGCCTCCCTCGTACTGAGGAAGACGGGGCTTCGTCACGTATAAAGCCTGTGCGGATAAGAAATCGACGCGGGCTAAAGCGGAGCGGTATCTTTAGCGAGAGCCAGCGGCCTCAAGAGCCTGCTCAAAACTAAAGTTACCCACATACAGCGCCTTACCCAGCACCACGCCCTCCAAACCATAAGGCACCATGGAACGCAGCTTCTCAAGATCAGCCAGCGACGCCACACCACCGGACGCCACCACCCGGCAGGCAGTCTGAGCCAGCACCTCATCCAGCAGCTCCGCACCGGGACCCGCCAGAGAACCGTCCTTACTCACATCCGTGACGATATAGCGGCGCACACCCGCACTCTCCAGCCACGCCAGCGCCTCCGCCAGGTCAGGGCCCGACCAGTCGGTACCGCGAGCCACCGTCACCCAGCCCCACTCAGGGTTATAGCGGGCATCGAGGCCAAGAGCCAGAAGATCAGATTCGGCATAACGAGCCAGAGTACCTTCAAGCCAGGAAGAATCCGCCAGAGCCGCGCTGGTCACGTTCACGCGATCCGGGTTCAGGCTCAGGGCGCGCTCCAGACTCTCAGCATTACGCACACCGCCGCTGACCTGAATACGAACCGGAGCGGAGCCGCGGGCATTCTCGGCACGGACGGCGGCAACCACCTCAGCCAGAACCTCAGTATTCGTGCCGCGGCCGAACGCCAAATCAAGGTCAACCAGGTGAATCCAGCGAGCACCAGACTTCACCCAGGTCAGAGCCGCCTCAACAGGGTCGAGGCGCTGTTCACCACCGGACAGGGTGCCGCCCACCGGGCGCACCGCGTAGCCTTCAGAAATATCAACAGCGGGCAGAAGTTCAAGAACGGGTGCAGACATTAGTTACCTCCCACAGCAGTAGCGGAGTCACCAGAAGACAGGCGACCGGTCACCGCCAGGGACGCAACCCAGCGGCGCATAAACTCCGCCCCCAGCTCGCCAGAACCTACCGGACAGAACTGCACCGCCGTCAGCGGACCGTTCTCAACCGCCGCGATATAGGCGGGCTCGGTGACAGTCCAAGTCACTGCCGGAGGGGCAATATATTCAATGCTCTGGTCAAAAGCCCACTCAAAAACGCCGTGCTCAGATTTGAAGTGAGCCTCGCCCTCAAGATCCTTGAGCAGCGCACTATCGGAGGAAGAACGCAGGGCAGAAACACCGGGCACCAAGTCGCGGGTAGAAAGCTCCACGCTCTCACCGGGCCACTCCCCCATACACTGCACCTGAACCTGCCCCATCTGCGGATGCTCCACCGTAACCGAATCGAAGAGGCAGCTCAGTGCCGCACCGGCAACCAGCACCGGACGACCGCCAGCAACACGGCGACCAATCACGCGCTCAGCGTCCTTAGCTTTCAGATCTTCATACGCCTCAAGAGAGCTCGCACCGCCGGTAACCACCATACCGTCAGCCTCACGCAGCTGATCGGGCACAGCGGTCACGATAACGTCCGCCCTCGCATCCTGAAGAAGCTTCACCAGGGCGCCACGAGTTCCGGGTTCCCCCAAAACGGCAACCACAGGACGGGCGGTCTGAGCGCCCTGTACAGATTCAGTTTCCTGTACAGATTCAGTTTCGACGGGTGTGGGTTCAACGGGAACAGGCATCGGTGCGCTCCTAGTTCATAGGCTCAAGAATTCGGCTCAAGCGCTCTAGCTTGATAGATAGAGGATTCGGAGTCAAGACATCAACTTCATGCAGAAGCCAACCACACACGGGCCCATGCTTAGCGCTGAGGCTGAGGAATTTCCAGACGCTGACCGGCATCAACAGAGGTGCTGGTCAACGAGTTCAACTCCATAATACGAACCACAGTATCACGGGTGTCACCCTGCGGATCCACCGCCTGAGCAATATCCCACAGGGTCTCGCCGTGCTTGACCACAACGACGGTTCGAGTCATCGAAGCGTTCTCCACAGAAGCAGAAGCCGCCGGACCAAAGAAGCTAATAGCACCGAGCACAATCAGCGCCGCCAGGGTCAGCAGAGGTAGGCCCTTCAGGAAACCGCGCGGAGTGCCAAGACGACGAATAGAACCGGGAACAGAGCGCAGAAGCTCACCACCCTTAGCCAGAAGAGCACTCTTCACGCTAGGCGCCTGCACATCAGAAGCAGCCTGCGCCTCAGAAGCTACAGGGCGAACCGGAGCAGGTGCCTGAGTAGAAACAGCAGGGGTAGAAGCAGCGGGAACGGGCTGGGCCACCTGCGCGGGGCGGGGTGCATGAGCCGCACGAGAAGAGCGAACAGACTGCGGAGACGCAAGCACACGAGAACGCCCCTGCACGGTGCGGGCAGACACGGTGCGGACGGACGCGGTGCGGGCGGGGTGAAGTACCACCAAACCTGCCGGAAGGTGTGCAGAAGTGCCTTGAGAAGCAATAGGTGTTGCAGTAGTCATTGTGGTTCCTTTCTCTCAGCTCGCCCCGGGGTTGCCCCGCGGGTCTAGCAATGCCGAGCGATACCCGCTCGGAGGTCCTAGTTGAGTGATAACTATGGAGTGGTGATTGTTAGGCGATAACTATTGGGTAGCTATTCTCTAGTTAGGTCAGAGCGTCGGGTGCACCGGGCTGCGCTGGGTCGCCCCAGCACCCCATCCCCTGCGCTCTCTCTTCGCCAGATGCTCGCTAGAGCATCCGAGGTAGATTATTCGAAGAGAGAGGCAGAGGATTCGAATACATTCGAACACTCATTCACTCTCCTCTCCCGGAATACTCAGGGTCGAATCTTCGAATATTTTTCGAACATCCACCCGTAAATCCTGAATTTCAGGAGAGATTCAAGAGTATATACGAACTCTTGTTCTAAAGTCTAGCAGAGATGTACTAAAAATTTCTTCGAGTTTCGAAGAAAAAATCTAGAATATTTGTTTGAGTTTTTCGGTGTAGTGTTCTACACTGGTGTCAAGAGACGTTCCACACGCTCCTGATGAGTCCTACTCACAGCAGGTTTCTGTATTCGTTACAGCTTGGTTCTGTATCGACCGCAGGTGCTGCTGGCTGAGTATTGCTATGTAGGGCGGAGGCGCATACTCGTTGCCTGTGTATCGCTCCGGTATCGCTTCGGCACGGATAGAATTCCTCCACCCCCTGACGAGATAAGACCCATTTCGGCAGAACCAAAAAATTTTTAGGACACCACCAGAAAACGTGTGAAGCACCCATCCGTGCCCCGACCGGAAATACAAAGGCCGGAGTACAGACCGAAGGAAAAGAAATGGCAACAGCACCCCGTCCGGCGCTGACCGCGCGCCAGCAGAAGATTCTTGACGCGATCCGCACCGAGATTGAACAGAAGGGTTACCCGCCGTCCATGCGCCAGATTGGTGACATGGTGGGTCTTGCGTCCCTGTCCTCGGTCACCCACCAGCTCGGTCGTCTCGAGACCATGGGCTACATTCGCCGCGACCCCAAGCTCCCCCGCGCCATTGAGGTGCTGGATGAGAACGGCGTCGGCATGCACGGTAGCTCCTCCTCGTCCCTGCCCGAGCTGCCGAACTTCGAAGTCGGCGACGAAGACCTCGTACCCGTTCCCCTGGTTGGACGAATTGCAGCGGGCGGCCCCATTACCGCCGAGCAGTCCGTGGAGGATGTGCTCGCCCTGCCCCGCCAGTTGGTCGGTAGCGGCAAGCTGTTCATGCTCAAGGTCAAGGGCGATTCCATGATCGATGCCGCAATCTGCGACGGCGACTGGGTGGTTGTCCGCGAGCAACACACCGCAGACAACGGCGATATTGTTGCTGCGCTGCTCGACGATGAAGCAACCGTGAAGGTGTTCCGTCAGGTCGACGGCCATACCTGGCTCATGCCGCGCAACTCCAACTACGAGCCGATTATGGGCGACCGCGCAACCGTCATGGGTAAGGTCGTCTCCGTGCTGCGCAGTCTCTAGAAGACCACAAGTCTCTAGAAAACGCGGGCTCTAAACAGTCACAGCTTCTCGTAGAAGCTGCTTTAAACAACGTTGCTATAAACAACACAGCCTCTAAAAGACATAGCCGCGAGGCTTTTAGCTCTATATAGAAATCACCCCGGTGATACGTGAACGTTCACGTATCACCGGGGTGATTTCTATATTTCTACAGCGAGTATTTTCAAAGCGGCTATTTCCACAGCGGATATTCCTAAATCAGAGCGCGGCGCAGCCAGGAATGGAATCCACCCGAGCTAACGCTCAATACTCGCCGAAAGACGAGCCAACGCGCCGGTCACCGCAGCCTTATTTTGCGTTGACCACATCGGCGGCATAGCCTTCATCAAGAAACCGCCGTAGCGTTTAGTCGCCACGCGAGAATCCAGCACAGCCACCACACCGCGGTCAGACACCGAACGGATCAGGCGACCCGCGCCCTGCGCCATACGAATCGCCGCGTGGTGAGCAGAAACCGCCATAAAGCCGTTACCGCGGTGACGGTTCACCGCCTCTGTACGAGCCTGCGCAATCGGGTCATCCGGGCGCGGGAACGGAATGCGGTCCATCACCACCAAGCGGCAAGAGTCACCGGGAACGTCCACGCCCTGCCACAGGCTCATCGTTCCGAACAGGCATGAGTCAACGTCCTCGCTGAACTCCTCCACCAGGGCCTTGAGCGAAGACTCACCCTGCAGAAGAATGTTCAGGTCGCTGTGCTCACGCATGTATTCGGCGGCACGCTCGGCGGCGCGCTTCGAGGAGAACAGGCCCAGGGCACCGCCCTCCGACGCCTCGCACAGCTCACGCAGACGCTCCAGCTGGCCCTCGTGCACACCGAATCCCGGAGGCTTCAAATCCCCGGCAACGTACATGATGCCCTGCTTGCGGTAGTCGAAAGGCGAACCCACGTCGATGCTCGTCCAGCGCGGCGCGCCCTCGCCCTGCAGTCCCAGGGCACCGGCGGCAACGTCAAAAGAGTCACCCACCGTCAGGGTCGCACTCGTCAGAATCACGGTGCGGTCAGCGAACAGACCGTCACGTAGCTGCAAACCGACGCTCAACGGAGCGATGTTCAGGGTCGCCGGGTCGGTATCGGAAGCAGCCACATAGCGGCCGTTCTCCCAACCACCCTGACGAGAAATCCACAGCACGTCCTGCTCGCCCGAAGCCTCCAGAATGCGGCTACTCATATCGTGTACCTCAGAGACACGCGAGCGCGCCATCTGCAGGCCGGCATCAACGTCCTGACCGTCCGGTTTGGTATCGGACAGGGCGGTGCGGGCGGCATCGTTGACCGCAGAAATAGCGGTCAAAAGGCGACCGTCCAGGCCCTTCAACAGGCCCTCGGCAAGACCCTCGAACGCGGTCTCCAGGGTGCCGGCAGCCATTTCCAGTGCGCCGGAATCAGCCTTTGAATGCTTCTTCACGCTACGCGCCGCACGGCGAACCATCGCAACCGTCAAAGAACCAGACACGGCACCGGTCACGCGGTCCACCAGCTCATGAGCCTCATCAATAATGACCGTCTCATGTTCGGGCAGAACCTTCATGCCCTCGAAAGCGTTAATCGCCAGCAGGGCGTGGTTCGTGATGACAATGTCAGCCTCAGCGGCACGGCCACGCGCCATCTCGCTAAAGCACTCTTCCACCAGCGGGCAGCGGCGGCCCAGACACTCGGCGGCACTGACCGATACCTGAGCCCAGGCGCGGTCAGAGACGCCGGGCTTCAGCTCGTCACGGTCGCCGGTCTCCGTGCGGTCGGCCCACTCGCGCAGGCGCACCACTTCCTCACCCACGCGGGAGGTCGAAGAAGGCATGTCAAAGAGAGCATCCGGTTCGTCTTCCGGGTAGCCGCCCTCCAGCTTGTGCAGGCAGAGGTAGTTATTGCGGCCCTTGAGCAGAGCCACCTGCGCCTGCGATTCCGGGCGCGGCTCCAGCGCTTGTAGAAGACGCGGAATATCGCGGTTCACGATCTGCGCCTGCAGGGCAAGAGTCGCCGTCGCAACGACAATCGGCTGGTCCGACTCCCCCACCCGCGCCAGGGCAGGCACCAGGTAGCCCAGGGACTTACCGGTACCGGTACCCGCCTGGACCAGCAGGTGACGCTGCAGTTCAAGAGCCTGCGCCACATGCGCCACCATGGTGCGCTGACCGGCACGATTCTGACCGCCGGTGGCGGCAACCGCCTCATCCAGCAGGGTCAGGGCACCCTTTGCACCGGGCAGGGTCTCAAGCTCCTGCCCGGTGAATCGGGGGCCGTCGGTTGCGGGTGCGGTTCCCGGGGCGTTTTTGGGCGCGTTGATGCTCTCCGTCACGCTCATACGCTCCTAGCGAGCCTCAGAGGTAGAGGGCTGCTCGGATTCAGATGCGGTCACCTCGGTGAGGGCGCGTGCCTCCGCAAGTTCCTCTTCCAGGACCTCCAGCAGGTCACCTTCCAGCACATACTCGGACAGCTCGGATGCGACGTCCTCACGAACCAGGGCCACCACGAAGGTGCCGTCCGATACGAAATCGGTGCTCTTAATTTCGGCGTCCCACTCGTGCAGGCGCGAAATAATCTCACCGTGCGAGTACGGAATCAGCAGCTTCACCTCAATGGAGGGGCGCGGAATGGTGTCCGCAATCTTCTGCTTCAGCTCCTCAATACCCTCACCTGTACGCGCCGAAACAATCACGTGCTCCGGCTCGCGCTGACGCATGCGCTCCAGCACGAACGGGTCGGCGGCATCCGCCTTATTCAGCACAATGATTTCGGGGATATGGCGGGCGTCAACCTCCGCGATGACCTCGCGGACAGCATGAATCTGCCCCTCCGGGTCCGGGTGCGAAGCATCCACCACGTGCAGGATGACGTCAGCGTCAGCGACCTCTTCCAGGGTGGAGCGGAACGCCTCCACCA
This sequence comes from Rothia sp. HMSC061C12, assembly GCF_001815755.1. Lineage (NCBI taxonomy): Bacteria > Bacillati > Actinomycetota > Actinomycetes > Micrococcales > Micrococcaceae > Rothia > Rothia sp. HMSC061C12. Next base: position 48,210 of record NZ_KV821834.1, on the reverse strand, counting down.
GCTGGGTCGGCAGCGAACGCACGAAACCCACCGTGTCAGAGAGGGTGTAGCCGATACCGTCCGGGGTCTGAGCCTTACGGACGGTCGGGTCCAGCGTCGCAAACAGGGCGTTCTCCACGAGCACGCCGGCATCGGTCAGGCGGTTCAGCAAGGAGGACTTACCCGCGTTCGTGTACCCGGCAATAGCCACCGAAGGCACGCGGTTACGGCGACGGTTCAGACGCTTCGTCTCACGCGCCGGCGCCATCGCAGCGATCTCACGCTTAAGCTTCGCCATGCGAGCGCGCAGGCGGCGGCGATCCATCTCAATCTTGGTTTCACCGGGACCACGCGAACCGATACCCTCACCGGCTGCGGCGCGGCCACCCGCCTGACGAGACAGGGACGCACCCCAACCACGCAGACGCGGCAGCATGTACTCCAGCTGAGCCAGCTCAACCTGCGCCTTACCCTCGCGGGACTTAGCGTGCTGAGCGAAAATGTCGAGAATCAGGGCGGTGCGGTCAATGACCTTGACCTTCACGATGTCTTCGAGGGCTCGACGCTGCGAGGGAGCCAGTTCCGAGTCAACGATGACGGTGTCGGCGCCGGTCGCCTCCACAATGTCCTTGAGTTCCAGTGCCTTACCGGAGCCGAGGAAGGTGCCGGGGTCCGGCTTGAGGCGGCGCTGAACCAGGCCGTCCAGAACCTCGGAACCTGCGGTTTCAGCCAGTGCCGCGAGCTCGCGCAGGGAGTTCTCGGCGTCCTCAACGGTGCCTTCGGTCCACAGGCCAGCAAGCACCACGCGCTCCAGGCGCAGCTGGCGGTACTCGACCTCGGTGACGTCTTCAAGTTCGGTGGAGAGGTTCGCGATACGGCGCAGTGCGCGGCGCTCGGCGAGGTCTTCCTGGTCACCGTCATATTCGGAGTGTTCGCGCTGAACGTCAGAAATTTCGCGTGCGCGAGTATCCAGCACACGGCGGCTATTGTTGCCGTGGGTGCTGGAGGAGTTGTCGCTGTGATGCGCGGTACCGGCGGCGTCATAAGTGGTGACGGAGGCGGCGGCCTGGGAGCGCCCCAGAACGCGGTCTACGGTGCGGCGTAGCTGCTCATCGCTGGGCAGCTTTTCGGTATCAGATACGGGGGTGTTCTTAGAATTCATACGGTTACAATTCTACCGCCGTTGCCCGCATCGGGTAGGGGGTTCGGTCGCCTGTGCGCTCAGGGCGTGCAAGCTGCTGAACCACCCCGCGCATACTCTGCCCGTGTGCGGCGGGATCTTGCCCTACCGGTACACTGGATAGCATGAGCGAGCAGCATTATTTCTCTGAAACCCCCGAGACCGAATTCAAGCCCCGCCCCGTGCAGGTGGAGCTTGCCGACCGCAAGGTCACCGTCACCACCGCTAACGGCATTTTCAGCCCCTCCGGCATCGATAAGGGCACCGCCATTTTGCTGCAGGAAGCACCCGACCCGCAGGGCGAACGCATGCTCGACATCGGCTGCGGTTGGGGACCCATCACCCTGACTCTTGCGATGCTCGCCCCGCAGGCGCAGGTGCACGCGGTGGACGTGAACTCCCGCTCCATTAGCCTGACCGAACGCAACGCCGCCGCTCTCGGCCTGCCCAACGTGACCGTGGGAACCCCCGAATCTGTCGACCCCGAACTGCGTTTCGATACCATCTGGTCGAACCCGCCAATTCGCGTGGGCAAGGAGGTCCTTCACGAGATCCTGCTGACCTGGCTGCCGCGCCTGGCACCCGGCGGTGACGCCTACCTGGTGGTTCAGAAGAACCTCGGCTCCGATTCTTTGCAGAAGTGGATGGATGCGCACCTTGAGGAGCTGCACCCCGGCGAGTTTGAGGTCTCGCGCTATGCAACCTCGAAGGGTTTCCGTATTCTGCAGGTGCACCGCTACGAGGACTAAGACCTCTGGCGCTCATTGCTAAAAACGTAAAAGCGGCGGGTGTTTTCTGATTTTAGTTTCAGAAAACACCCGCCGCTTTTGTATATCAAAGTCTCTATCGAGGACTGCTCGCTATCGCAGCACGACGGTTGCAACCATCTGCGCCGGACCAGCCAGAACCACATGCTCCAGGTCGTCCGGGCCCAGCACGAAAGTCACCGCGAGGGTACCGCCGGGCACATGCACCAGCCACTCATCCGGTGCTTCCTCGCCGCCCCAGAAACGGGTCGCAGCAGCAGCCGCACACGCGCCGGTACCGCAGGACAGAGTCTCGCCCACGCCACGTTCGTGCACGCGCATACGGATAGCGCCCACATGCGCGCCGCTCTCAACGTCCAGGTCGACCGGCACCACAAACTCAACGTTCGTGCCGTTGACCGGGGCGGGGTTCACCTGAGGCAGGCTGTGCAGGTCCAGGCCGTCCAGCTTACCGTCGGAGCCGAGCATCACCACGGTGTGCGGGTTACCCATCGAAATGGACAGGCCAGCACGCGGAGTCTTCAGGCCGCGAGCAGACACCAGGCAGTCCTCGCCACCCTCGCGGGCAGCCTCACCGTGAATGAAGCTCCACGGACCCATATCAATCGCGTAACCCTCTTCGGTGCGCGCCACAGTCTTCACACCGGCACGGGTACCAATCTTGACGGTCTCACCCACCTCAAGCTCAATCAGGCCCTCAGCGCGCAGGTACTCCACGAACGCGCGCACACCGTTGCCGCACATTTCAGCGATAGAGCCGTCACCGTTGCGGTAGTCCATGAACCAGACAGCGTCCGGGTGCTCCTCGAGCAGCTTCTGACCCGCGCGGGAGGCGGTGCTGCGGGCAGCACGAATGAAGCCGTCCGCGCCAATGCCGAAGTGGCGGTCGCAGACGCGGGCTACCAGCTCGGGGGTAAGGGCAATTTCTGCGTTCTCATCCGTCAGAAAGATGAAGTCGTTACCGGTGCCGTGACCCTTGGTGAGGGTCAGGCCTGCCAGCTCGCCCCAGATGGAAGGGTTCTCGCTCATATGCTGTCCTTAAGGTTGGTGACCTGTCCGTTTATGATTTTACCGCGCCGACCGACTCGACGAGGTATCTGTTCGGCTGCGGCTCGTTATTGTGGCTTATCGGGTGCTTTCGCGGATGATGGCTTCCGCTTCGTCGGCAAGGGTGGGTGAGAGCGCGTCCAGCCAGTGCACGCGCGGGTCCGCGCGGAACCAGGTCAGCTGGCGGCGTGCAAACTGGCGGGTGGCAATCGTCGTATCCTCAATCGCCTGCTCCACGCTGTAATCCTCATCTTCAAGGGCGCGGGCAAACTGCGCGTAACCAATCGCGCGGGAGGCGGTCTTCCCCTCCTGCAGTCCCTGCTCGTTCAGGGTGCGCACCTCGTCCAGCAGGCCGCGCTCATGCATCAGCTCCACGCGGCGGTGCAGACGCTCGTGCAACAGGGTACGATCCATATCCAGGCCAATCTGCACGCTCTCAGTCACGTACTCGCGCACCGGCATGAACGCCGAGAACGGGCGGCCCGTCACCTCGAACACCTCCAGCGCACGAATGATGCGGCGCTCATCCTTCACGCGCGCAGCCGACTCAGGATCGACCTCCGCCAGGCGGGCGTGCAGAACACCAATACCCTCGGTACGCACCTGCTCCTCCAGGCGCTCGCGCACCCGCGCATCCGTGCCGGGGAACTCCAGCTTATCCAGGGCGGCACGCACGTACAGGCCCGAACCGCCCACCAGAATCGGGTAGCGGCCACGGCCGCGAATCTGCTCAATCAGCTCACGGCTACCCTCCTGAAACTCCGCCACGGACGCCTCATCCCGCACATCCATAATGTCCAGCAGGTGGTGCGGAACGCCGCGCATCTCCTCCGCGGTGACCTTCGCGGTACCGATATCCATGCCCCGGTAGAACTGCATGGAGTCAGCGTTAATGCACTCACCATTCAGGCGCAGAGCCAGCTCAATCGCGAGCGCGCTCTTACCGGTGCCGGTCGGGCCCACAATAGCGATAACGGGCAGAGTTTCGGAGATAGTCATGCGCCCCATTCTACCGGTTCCCTCACCCCCCCAACTTGCGGTGAGGATGAGGGCCCGAAGAACAGGGCGCATGATTCGAATCTAGGTTTTAGGGGCGCAGACCGATGGTCGGCATGCCCAGACCCACCGGCGCACCGGGCACCTGGGTGGTGCCGGTACCGCAAGAGTCAGCCTGGGAGCGGTCCCACGCGTCACCGGCGCGGGTGCGGCGCAGCTGGTACTGCTCGGCGGTCGGGTCAGAAATCAGGTGGAAGGAACCAGCCTCGGTAATCGGCACGGTCACCATGTCGCCGGGGCGCGGAGTCTCGCAACCTTCGGGCACGGAGAAGTGCACGAGGCGCTGGTCCGGGCCGCGGCCCGAGAGGCGGTGAGTCTGCTCAGCCTTACGACCTGCCTCGGCAACGACCATCAGCTCAACGGTCTTACCGAGCTGCTTGCGGTTCTCTTCGCCGGCGATGCGGTCCTGCAGGGCAATCAGACGCTCGTAGCGTTCCTGCACGACCTCCTTCGGGATCTGGTTCTCCATGGTCGCCGCGGGGGTGCCGGGGCGGATTGAGTACTGGAAGGTGAACGCGGAGGAGAAACGAGCCTGCTCCACAACCTTCAGGGTGTCCTGGAAGTCCTCTTCAGTCTCGCCGGGGAAGCCCACAATGATGTCGGTGGTAATCACGGCGTTCGGGATGCGCTCGCGCACCTTGTCCAGAATGTTCAGGAACTTCTTGGAACGGTAGGAGCGGCGCATGTCCTTGAGCACCTTGTCGGAGCCGGACTGCAGCGGCATGTGCAGCACGGGCATGACGTTCGGGGTTTCCGCCATCGCGTCAATCACGTCGTCGGTGAACATTGCCGGGTGCGGGGAGGTGAAGCGTACACGCTCCAGGCCCTCAATCTCGCCGCAGGCGCGCAGCAGCTTAGAGAACGCCTGACGGTCGCCGAACTCCACGCCGTAGGAGTTCACGTTCTGACCGAGCAGGGTCACCTCAATGGCGCCATCATCAACCAGCGCCTGAACCTCAGCGAGAATGTCGCCGGGGCGGCGGTCCTTCTCCTTACCGCGCAGGGACGGCACGATGCAGAAGGTGCAGGTGTTGTTACAGCCAACGGAGATGGACACCCAGCCGGAGTACACGTGATCGCGCTTAGTGGGCAGGGTGGAGGGGAAAACTTCGAGGGATTCGAGCAGTTCTGCCTGCGCCTCGTGGTTGTGGCGGGCACGCTCCAGTAGCGCCGGCAGGGAACCAATGTTGTGGGTACCGAACACGACGTCAACCCAGGGCGCCTTCTCGATGATGGCGTCCTGGTCCTTCTGCGCCAGGCAGCCGCCCACGGCGATCTGCATGCCCTTGTGGGCGCGCTTGACCGGCGCGAGCTGGCCGAGGTGACCGTACAGGCGGTTGGAAGCATTTTCGCGAACCGCGCAGGTGTTGAACACGACCAGGTCGGGCTGGGTGCCTTCCTCAGCGCGAACGTAGCCGTTAGCCTCCAGCAGGCCGGACATTCGTTCGGAGTCGTGCACGTTCATCTGGCAGCCGAAAGTGCGCACTTCGTAGGTGCGGGGGCTGGTTTCGGGGGTCTGGGCGGAATCGCTGAGGGTCGAAGTCATGCCCTATAGGGTATCCGATGGGGGATAATGGCTCTATGCAGGTTTCCCTTAGTAGTAACTTTCCGGCTCTGTCACCGAACGATTCTTCCGCTCCCGCCCCTGACGGGGAGCTTCTGAGCGCCCTCATTGAGGAGGCGATCACCGCCTACTCCCCCGTGCCGCCTCAGGCGAGCGCTGATTCTGCCTCAATGCGTCAGAACCTGATGCAGCTGCTCAGCTGGGCGCATTCCCTGGAGCAGGTGGCTGGTCGCGCGGTTGAGCGCGTGCAGATTCTGGGTACCGGCATGCGTTCCGTTGTGGTGCGTGTGGCGTATGAGCCTGCATCCGAGTCTGCCCAGTCTTTCGAATCTGCCCAGTCTTTGCCGACCTCGATTATTGTGAAGCGTTACCGCCGCAAGGATTCGACGGTGAACGCGGGCGGTTTCGGGTACCTGCGCGAGCGCTACGGTTTGGAGGCGCTGAACCAGCAGGTTCCGGGCCTGTTCCCGCAGCTCTACGGTGCGGACGCTGAACTGCGCGTGCTGGCGCTGGAGGATGTGAGCGCCGGAACCGTTGAGGGCGAGCAGTATTCGGTCGCCCATGCCCTACTGGAGGGCACCGAGCAGCAGGCGCTGGATGCGCTGAGCTACTACATTGAGGCGTACCGTTCCCTTGCCGCCAGCGGCATCATGGGTGAGGCGGTGGAGGATTACCGCCTGAACCTGGCGCGTGCCGACCGCAAGGCGCAGTTCCCGGGCGCTATTGCCTCGCCGGGGCTGGCTGAGCGCGGCTTGAAGAAGCTCTACGGTGTGGCTGATGAGGCACGCGCGCCCGAGCACGGTGCTGACTCTAGCCCTGCCTCTGCCCCCGCTGAGCATGAGGATACGCCCGTTCTTCCCGCCGCGGTTGAGGAGCTGTCCTTCCGATTCCGCCGCGTCCTGCAGCCCTTCTTCACCAAGCGCCCGCCGGTACCCGAGCAGTTCAAGCTCAACCGTGGACGTGTCTATATGCTCTCGTCGGGCGATTTTTCGCCGCAGAACGTGCTGATTGGTTCGGCGGACGGCGCGCAGGTGCGCATGGTCGATGCGGAAGGCACCTGCCTGCACCACCGCGGCTTCCCCTTCGTTGAGGCGATGCTGGGCTTCCCCTCCTCGCCGGAGTACCCGCGCTACCGAGTGGACCGCAAGAAGGCGCTACCGGCGCTGTACTCTGCACTCTTTGAGGACGCCCCGCTGGATGAGCACCTGGCGGAGGACCTTGCCGTGTGCGCGGCAGTGACCGTGTGCGCCCTGCTGGAGCTCTACTCTTCCTCGGCGCGTTCTAACTTGTTGCCGCGTATCCGCCGCGAAGGTGCGCAGCTGATGCGCCTGCTCCTGGAAATCGCCGGCTCTCAGGATTCAACCCTCGCCGAGTTCGCGGACCGTCTGGGAGCCGTCGATTAGGCAGCGAATATAGCCTTCGACAAGGCGGTTTACACAGCTCAAAAGAATAAAGGGTGGGCTCGCTACAGAGTATTTCTGTGGCGGGCCCACCCTTTATTGTGCCTATTTTCGCAGTCACCCTGGCACGGGTCTACCCGGGCGTGCGGAACGTATTTATTCGCCCTCTACCAGAGCTCGTCCTCCGCGCCGTAGGCGGCAAGCTCCTCACGGATTACCGACATCGATACCGAGGAGGAGTACCCGCGGCGAGCCAGCATCCCCAGCAGGCGGCGGGTGACCTTATCCTTTTCGGCGCGGTCGCTCAGGTCCATGCCGGGGCGCAACTTCTTACGCACCAGCTCGGCGGCGTCCTCACGTTCCTGCTCGTCAGTGCGCTGTGCGAGGGCATTCTCTGCTTCTTCACCGCGCACCCCGCGTTCAGCGAGCTCACGGCGAAGCGCCGCGCGGGAGAGCTTCTTGGTACGGCTCTTCTGCGCCACGAACGTCTGGGCGTATTCGGCGTCATCAATGAGTTTTGCCGCCTCGAACTTATCGAGCAGCGGCTCAATGAGCTCAGTTTCGAAGCCTTCTGACTGTAGCTTCTTACGCAGCTGACCTCGGGTTTTTGCCGAGTACGCAAGCTGGTTGTACACGATGGTTTTCGCGCGAGTGTAGGGGCCTGTTTCTTCCGCGGCTCGGGCGGCACGCACCTTCTGCTTCCAGGAAGGCACGTTACTTTCCGGTTGTGAGGAAGCATGTCCCATCTGAGAGCCGCCCGGTTGGGAGCCGCGTGCTCGAGAACCGCCCTTTGGGGATCCAGCCGAAGCGGCACGGCGCTTTCCGGTACCAACGCCCTGCGCCTCCTCCTCGGCAATACCGCGGATGAGTGCTTCTTCGGCGGGGGTGAGTTCTTCGTTCAAGCTACTTCCCTCCCTGAATAGGTTGCTCCCCGAGCCGCGGCCCGCAGGACTCTTGCGGGTTTCCTCGTCGTCACTTCGAGCCCCAAAGGCGGGCGCGTAGGGCGAACGGCTCCGCATTTTCTCTTGCTGCACCGCGCTCATGCGGCGGAACCCACGCTTGTAGTCGGTGTTCTTGGAGGCACGCGAAGATTTGCGTTTCTTCTGCTTATCCCGCTGAGCGGCTTGCCTCTCGATCTCTTCCTTCTCTTCGGCAGTGAGCCCCGATCCGATGGAGGCGGCACCCGCTCGACTCATGCGCCCCGCCGCCATAGGGCGCGGCTCGGCACCGCCGGGGGTGAAGGCACGAGCGGGCGCTTCGTCAATGGAGACGGCGGGCAGGTTCGGGTCAACGAGCAGGCTGCGGCGCGGGGATTCACTACCTTCCTCAGAACTGCCATCTTCAAAGTTGGCGGGCACAGCCTGCAGGGGCAGCTCGGGTACGCGGAACTCCCCGGCGTAGTCGCCGCCGTTATCGCGGGCGATGCTTTCTTCAACAAAGCCGTGCGCGGCGGGGTGCCAGTCCGGGAACTCCTCAGCGGCTACCGAATCCGCGGTCCTGTTCCGCACCCACTTTTTGGGGGCGTTTTCTGTGGCCGCTGACTTCTTCTTAGGCGCTGGCTTCTTCTGAGGCGCGGGCTTTTCAGCCTGCCGCGCTTTCGGCTTGGTTTTCTGGGGTGCGGTTTCTTGGCCCCCACGCTGCTCCGCTATTGCTTCTGCGAGTGCCGCTTCGTCCGAGGGTACCCAATATTCCCCTGCGTACTCTGCTTCAATGTACGAAGGCTCTGCCGGATACGCAGGTTCGTCCTCGTAGGGAGGTTCGCCCTCATAGGGAGGCTCATCAGGGTATGGGGGTTCATCAGGGTATGGGGGCTCATCCTCATACGGGGGCTCTTCAACAGAAGGAGGTGTAACAGCGGCAGGCACCTCCCAGCTGAGGGTGGGCTCAGCCAGGGGCGCGGGTGCCTCAAAATTGAGGGCCTCGAAGCCGTCTACCTCAACCGGCGGGGCAACAGGCTCAAAGGAAACAAAGTTACCAAGCGCTGAGGAACCGAAGTGCGGTTCGGTCGCCTCCAGCGCCGCAAAACCGGCGTCGCCGTCACGCGCGCTGTTTTGCTCACGCTCTTCATGACCGTTCTGTTCCGTCATGCGCTGTTCCATCATGCACTGCTCCGTCATGTTCAGTTCCTCCTCTCCCCTGTGTTGGCGCTCGCTTGATGACCCGTGCGCCCGGCTATACAGCGCTCCCCCATTGTAACGAGGCGTTGTCCCGGCGCCCCCTGATACTCCCCTTAATGCGCACCCGTTAACGTGTTTCTTCCGTTAACGACAGATTGCCGTGCACCGTGCGGAATGCACAGCACACGGCAATTAGTCGTGGCGTTAGCAAGAAGCTACGCGGGCCGGTTTAGAACTCCTCAGCCAGCTCGTCCAGCGGGTCGTTACCCTCGGACTCAGCGGCTACCTGCTCCTCAGCTTCTTCCTCAATGATGCCCAGCTTCACCAGAACCTTGTACTGCAGTTCCTCGGTGAGCTCGGGGTTGTCCTTGAGCAGCTTACGAACGTTCTCGCGGCCCTGGCCCAGCTGCTCACCGTCGTAGGTGAACCATGCGCCGGACTTCTTGACGATGTCGTTCTCCACCGCCAGGTCCAGGATGCCGCCCTCAACGGAGATACCCTCACCGTAGAGGATGTCGAACTCAGCCTGCTTGAAGGGCGGAGCCATCTTGTTCTTCACGATCTTGGCGCGGGTGCGGTTACCGATCGGGTTAGCGCCGTCCTTGAGGGTCTCAATGCGGCGGATGTCGATACGGACCGAAGCGTAGAACTTCAGCGCCTTACCACCGGTGGTGGTTTCGGGAGAGCCGAAGAAGACACCAATCTTCTCACGCAGCTGGTTGATGAAGATTGCGGTGGTGCCGGTTGCGGAGAGGCGGCCGGTAATCTTACGCAGAGCCTGGCTCATGAGGCGAGCCTGCAGACCCACGTGGGAGTCACCCATGTCGCCTTCAATTTCGGCGCGGGGTACCAGTGCTGCAACGGAGTCGACGACCACGATATCAACGGCGCCGGAACCAACCAGCATGTCCATGATTTCCAGCGCCTGCTCGCCGGTGTCGGGCTGAGAGACCAGCAGCTGGTCGATGTCCACGCCCAGCTTTGCCGCGTAGATCGGGTCCAGCGCGTGCTCGGCGTCGATGAACGCTGCCACGCCGCCTGCCTTCTGAACGTTCGCTACAGCGTGCAGTGCAACGGTGGTCTTACCGGAGGACTCGGGACCGTAAATCTCGATGACGCGGCCGCGGGGCAGACCGCCAATACCCAGAGCGGCATCCAGGGCGATAGCGCCGGTGGAGATGACCTCGGTCTTGGTGATTTCCTTATCACCCAGGCGCATGACTGCACCCTTGCCGTAGTTCTTGTCGATCTGTGCCATCACGGCTTCAAGTGCCTTGGCGCGACCCTCTTCGGGAACGCGAGCTACGCTCTGAGACTTGGTGTTCTTAGCCACGGTAGTACCTCGTTCTTTGTGTTGTCAGTGGTTGACGGGAGTAATGTTTCTTCGGAATCGGTGGGACTCGTGATCGAGACCTTGAAGGTTTTGGCCTACCGGTTCCTTCTGAGACTACTCTAGGGTCACAGCCTGACAGGATAAGGCCATTTTTTAAAATCTGTGGAAAACTTTGAAGATTTTTCCGAAAAATTCCTGATGTGGAAAAGTCTAGCACGAGTCGAACAAAATTACGACCCAGTTTCGAATAAATCGGATAGGGTTTCGGCATATATTTTCGAAAAACCCCGGATTCTCGGCTAATTATTCGAAAATACCTCCCGCACAGGCGCTAGCACTCGAACAAATGCCAGGGAACAGACGCTAGGCCCGCCCATACGCTAGAACACGCCAGGCTCACTACCTAGCGCAACGGCTCCTTATCGGGACCCAGGCGGCGCTCCTGCGGAATCTCCTGCTCCTCACAGATTGCAAGCCACACGTCCTTCGGGTTAACGCCCTGATCCAGCGCCTCCGCAGCGGTCACATGGCCCAGCGAACCCAGCACCAAGTCACGCGCCAGCACCGGAGCATACCCAGCACCGAACTCATACTCCATGCACGCCCAAAATTCGCTCAGCTTCACAAGCGCTCCTTCCGCTTCACCGCTAGTTTGCTTCATAATTCGTCACATCGCCCGATAGTAAACCGAGAATAAGCGATGCCGCACACCCCCACCTTACGGGGATGCACGGCATCGCTTCACGTTTAGCGCGGCATGTGCCGCCTCTCGTTACTTCGAGAGAATGTAGTAATCGCTCTTGTACTGCTCAGACATTTCAGCCGGAACAGTATCCGGAATCTGAACGCCCTCGAGAACCGCCATACGGTCGGCAACCTCACGCAGCATCTGGGACATCGGAATGTCCAGAGCCTGGCAAATCCACGCCAGCAGTTCGGAGGAAGCTTCCTTCTGACCGCGCTCAACTTCGCTCAGGTAACCGAGGGAAACACGGGCACGCTGAGAAACCTCGCGCAGGGTGCGGCCCTGACGCTGGCGAACATCGCGAAGAACCTCACCGATTGCCTGTCGCAGGGGAACAACCTTAGCTTCCTCAACGACCGGGGCGACCTGTCGGGGGGTCTCCTCGATTTCCTTCCACTTAGTAATGCCATTAATCGATACGCGCTGCTTAGCCATGAGCTTCTATATCACTTTCCTGAGTAGGTATTCCCGACCTGCGGGACTGTACAGAGTTAAGCCTAACTGATTTTTGAGGCATGAGCTAGGAGCCTCGCCATTTTCGTCCTCTTCTTATGGCTTGTATCTATTCAAACAGGCGAACCTATGCCTTTATTCCTGCGGAGCTGAAAGAACCCTGTGAATATATTTGAACCGTAAATTTTTTTAGGTAGGCGCCGCACCGACGACGACACAGCCGTTCCAGGCACAGCCCAGCCCAGCCCAGCCCAGCCCTAGCACGCTACGCCAGCTCGTCCTTCAGAACCCCACCGGCACCGCCGCGCACCGCACGCGCCAGCAAAGCAATCGCATCCGCGCTCGCCGCCGCACGAATCTGCGCGCGATCCCCCGAATAGTGGCGCTCAAACACCTCAGAACCGCCAGGGGAACACACACCGATATAGACCGTACCCACCGGCTGGCCATCCGCAGAATCAGGACCGGCAACACCCGTGGTCGACACCGCATAATCGGCACCGCACACACGCGCCGCACCGACCGCCATCTGCACAGCCACCGCAGGATGCACCGCACCCTCACGCGCCAGCAGCTGAGCGTCCACGCCCAGCACCTGAGCCTTCACCTCGTAGGCATAGGAAATCACGCCGCCGCGGTAATACGCGGATGCACCCGGCACCGTACAAATCGCGCCGCCCACATCCCCGCCGGTCAGCGACTCAGCCGTCGCCACCTGCACCGGGCCCTCCTGGGCGGCGCGCAACTGCACCGCATCGCGCAGTAACAGCGCCGCCGCCTCCGGGGTACCGGAGAAAACCTCAGCGGAGGAAAGCTCAAGGGACAGAGCATCTTCAAGTACGAGGGGAACCATTATTCTCTCCTTTCAGCGGCGAACCGCCGCCCAAAACCTCACGCGGCACACAACGCGCCGCAGGTACAGCGAAGGGGAGCAGCGCACGCCACTCCCCTCGCCTCTAATGACCGCCGCCCTGGGAGGCCTGAGCCTGCAACCAGTTACGACGCAAAATATACGCATCACGCACATACACCAGGCCGGTCCACACGGTAATCGCGGTGACCGCGCCCATCAGAACCCAACCAGGAATCAGCCAGCCAAGACCCAGCTGGCCCAGCGGCAGAAGCATCAGCACCAGCGCCACCGTCTGCAGCACGGTCTTAATCTTGCCGCCCTTACTAGCGGCCATCACACCGTACTTAATGACGAACAGACGCATAATCGTAATGCCCCACTCGCGCAGCAGAATCACAATCGTGACCCACCACCACAGCTCGCCCAGCGCCGACAGCACAATGAACGCCGCGCCAGTGAGGAACTTATCGGCAATCGGGTCAGCAATCTTACCGAAGCTCGTAATCAGGTTACGCGAGCGCGCCAGGTAGCCGTCCGCCCAGTCCGTGAGCATGGCAAGAATGAAAATAATCCATGCGAGCCAGCGGTGCGTCGGATCAGCGGCACCAAAAGTACCGCCCGCAACCAGGGCAACAATGAAGAAAGGAACCGCAATAATACGCAGAACCGTCAACACATTCGGCACATTCCAGTTCGAAGGCTTCGCTGTGCTGACCGCACCGGCGGATGCGGAATTGCGAGCTTCACTCATAACGGCTCCTTACGGGTAGATGGCTTTCGACGGTGAGAGACCGCGTACGCACCGACACCTAAACGTATCGGGGATACGCAAACACCCCGTACCGTCCATTATACGTGTGCCGTAGCAGACATCACAGAGACGATACGGGGTGCATGTCGCGCACTCACTCAGCCGAGTGGACTCAGCCGAAGGGATAGGGCGCTGAAGGGCTAGCGGCCGGTCAGCTGCCAGGCGTCCTCCGAGCCCTCATCATCGGGCTCATCGAAATAGTCGGTGACCGCCTCGCCCGGGTCCACCGCGTTCGCGTACGGGTCGGCAGCCGGAGGCTCCTCACCGCGAATACGCGCCAGGGTCGCCTGCAGGTCATCCGGGCGGATGAGCACCTCACGTGCCTTCGAGCCTTCGGAGGGGCCCACCACCCCCTGCGACTCCAGCAGGTCCATGATGCGGCCCGCCTTCGCGAAGCCCATGCGCAGCTTACGTTGCAGCATCGAGGTCGAACCGAACTGGGTCGTAATCACAATCTCCGCCGCCTGCAGCAGATCGTCGAGGTCATCGCCGATTTCCTCATCAATCTGCTTCTTCGCGGCAGAGACCATCACGTCCTCACGGTAGATGGTCGGCGCCTGCTTCTTCACGTGCTCAACCACGGCGTGAATCTCAGACTCAGACACCCACGCACCCTGAACACGCATCGGCTTCGAAGCACCCATCGGCAGGAAGAGCGCATCACCCTGACCGATCAGCTTCTCCGCGCCGGGCTGATCCAGCACCACGCGAGAGTCAGTGACCGAGGAGGTCGCAAACGCCATACGAGACGGAACGTTCGCCTTAATCAGACCGGTCACCACATCCACCGACGGACGCTGGGTCGCCAGCACCAGGTGAATACCCGCCGCACGCGCCAGCTGCGTAATACGAACAATCGCCTCTTCCACGTCACGCGGGGCGACCATCATCAGGTCGGCGAGCTCGTCAACAATCACCAGCAGGTACGGGTACTCGTGCACCGTGCGCTTGCTACCGGGATCGGGCTGAACCTTACCCTCACGCACCGCCTTATTGAAGTCGTCAACGTGCTTGTAGCCGTAGTGGGCGAGGTCGTCGTAGCGGGCGTCCATCTCACGAACCACCCACTGAAGAGCCTCAGCAGCCTTCTTCGGGTTCGTAATGATGGGCGTAATCAGGTGCGGAATACCCTCATAGGCGGTCAGCTCCACACGCTTCGGGTCAACCATCACCAGGCGCACCTGGTCGGGAGTTGCACGCATCAGAATCGAGGTGATCATCGAGTTCACGAACGAAGACTTACCGGCACCGGTCGCACCAGCGACCAGCATATGCGGCATCTTCGCGAGGTTCGCCAGCACGAAGCCGCCTTCAACGTCCTTACCCACACCCATGACCATCGGGTGCTGGTTCGCGTGAGCCTGCGGGGAACGCAGCACATCACCCAGGGCAACGGTCTCACGGTCCGTATTCGGAATCTCAATACCGATTGCGGACTTACCCGGAATCGGGGACAGAATACGAACATCCGGGCTCGCCACAGCGTACGCAATGTTCTTGCTCAGCGCCGTCACACGCTCCACCTTCGTGGCGGGACCCAGCTCAATCTCGTAACGGGTCACGGTCGGGCCACGCGAGAAGCCGGTGACCTGCGCATCCACCTTGAACTGCTCCAGCACGTTCGTCAGAGCCTCAACCACGTGCTCGTTGACCTCGGAGGATTCCTTAGCGGGCGGGCCAGAAACCAGCATCTCCTCAGAAGGCAGCACGTACGCGCCGCGGGAGGACTGCACAACCTGCTCACCGCGTGCCTGCTCGGTGGTCGCCACCTGAGTATTGTTCTGCAGCGGGCGGGATGCGCCAGCCTCGGGCGCTCGCGAAGCCGCGGGAGCCGCGTTCTTCGAGTGCGCGCCGGGCGAGTGCATGCGGGTCGGAATCGGAGGCTGTGCCGCGGATGCTGCAGGAGCCTGGGATGCGGAAGCCGAGGTAGCAGACTGTGCAAGGTTCACCACCTGGTGCGGTTTCGTCTGCGGTGCAGCTTCCTCAGAAGCACCGAAGCCGTCATATGCCTCAACGTCAAAGAGAGGCTCCTCGCCAGGAATACGGTTCACGCGGCCGTTCGCCACGGCGGCGCGCTGCACCTGATCCAGGCGGGCTGCAGGCGCATCCGACGCCTCAACGTCGAAGAGGTCCGGGCTACTCGAATAAGCGCTGTTCTGAGCGGAAGCACCCTGCGCAGCCGGTGCCTGGTTGAGGCGACCGGGCAGGCGGGACAGACGGTTCGGCTTAGCCGCAGGGCGTGCCTGTTGAGCGGATCCCTGCGCAGAATCCTGAGCAGAGTCTGCGGGCTGCACCGGCATCTGCGTGGTTTCCGGGTGGGTCTCGTCTACCACGGCGCTCACGAATGCCTCATCACCGGCGTACTCGTCCAGGGAAGAATCGGTCGGCGCAGCGGGAGCAAAGCCCAACCAGCCGCGCAGACGCGAGAACAGACCACCAGACTTCTTAGCCGGGCGTGCCGGCTTCTCATCGTCACCGTACAGGTAGCTGCGGTCGTGCTCCTCAGCGCTCAGGTCCACGGTCTGAGTCGCATCCGAAGGGCTGTCCTTCACGGAGGTTCGGGTCGTACCATTAGGCTTCTCTCCCAGAGCCAGACCGACCAGGTGCAGGGTACGCGGCACCACCTGACGAATCGGAGTGTTCGTCAGAACCATCAGACCGGCAATACCCAGCAGCAGATGAATCAGAATCTCAACGAACGCAATATGGCCGCTCACCCGCACAATGGGGGTGCCCAGCAGCACGCCGGCCACGCCACCGCCAGCCCAAACGGCGTCAAAACCATCCGCGAACGTCGGGTGACCCGCATGGCGCGCAAAGAACAGAGAGGTCGCCACCAGCATGATGAAAGAGCCCAACGCCACGCGGTTATTACGTTTAATCAGGTCGGGCCCACGGAAAACACACCACGCCATGATGAGGCAAAGCACCGGGACCAGCAGGGCGCCCTGACCGAAAATACCGCCCAGCATGGTGTGCCAGGCGTCCAGGGGCGCACGCAACAAACCGAGGGAGGTGTGGGCACGCCAGTTGTACCACTCCACTCCGGCGCTAATCAGGCCGAACAGCAGGATGGTGAGCGCGCCGCCGTCACGGCGGTCTTCGGGCGCAAGGTCGGTGCGCACCGCGCCAATGGAGCGGAAGAGCCCACCGATAGCGTGAGCGATGCTCAGCCAGACGGAGGAGATAGCGCCCGCTACAGGGTTCGCCGCGTTGGCACCGCGCTGGGCACCGCCTCGGGAGGTGGTGCGCTTGCGGGTGGTCTTCTTAGTGTTTGCTTTAGTAGAGGTCGTGTTACGACCCTTCGTGGTCCGTGGAGCCATACCTTTTAGGGTATCAACCTTCCCGTTAATGTACCGATTCTTTCGTTATCAGTGAGCTAAAAAGTGTGCCCCGCCCTGTGTCTGTGAGGGCGTTGATAGGGCGCTGATGAGGCGCTTCTCCCCTACCGCGTTCGCTTTCGCGTAGCTTTCGCGCATACGTTCGGTAGATACACAGCAGGCGGGGCCGACACAACGTATCGACCCCGCCTTTTCGCTGTTTACGGGCAGCTAGCCTCGCGCAGAGTATTAGTTCTTCGCGGCCTTCGAGGAGTTCTCAACAACCACGGGAACAATCATGGGCTTGCGGCGCAGACGGCGAGAAATCCAGGCACCGATGGTGCGGCGCACAATCTGCTGCAGCTGCTGCACGGTGTGTACCTTCTCGGGTGCGCGGTGCAGAGCATCCTCCAGAGCGGCGGTAATCTTCGGAACAATCTCGTCGAAGACCGAGTCGTCCTCAGCGATACCGCGAGCGTGAATATCCGGGCCGGTCACCACGCGCTTGGTTGCACGGTCCACGACGGTCACGATGGACACGAAGCCCTCTTCACCCAGGATGCGGCGGTCCTTCAGGTCGCTCTCGGTGACCTCACCGACGGAGCGGCCGTCAACGTACAGGTACTCGCAGGGAACCTCGCCCACCACGGACGCCACGCCATCGCGCAGATCCACGACGGTGCCGGACTCGCAGAGCAGCACGTTCTTCTTCGGAACGCCGGTCTCCATCGCCAGGTCACCGCTGGCAATCAGGTGGCGAACCTCGCCGTGAACCGGCATAACGTTCTTCGGCTTGAGAATGTTGTAGCAGTACAGCAGCTCACCCGCGGCAGCGTGACCGGAAACGTGAACCTTCGCGTTGCCCTTGTGCACCACGTTAGCGCCCAGCTTCATGAGGGCGTTAATGATGCGGAAGACACTGGTCTCGTTACCGGGAATCAGCGAGGAGGCGAGCACCACGGTGTCGCCGGGCTCAATCTGAATCTTGTGGTCACCGTTCGCCATGCGCGACAGTGCCGCCATCGGCTCGCCCTGCGAACCGGTGCACATCATCACGATCTGGTCGGGGCGGTAGTCGTCAACCTTCTTCAGGTCCACCAGCACGTTAGCGGGGACCTTCAGGTAGCCCAGCTTCTCAGCGATGGTCATGTTACGCACCATGGAGCGGCCCACGAGCACGACCTTGCGGCCACGCTCAGCGGCTGCGTCCAGCACCTGCTGCACGCGGTGAACGTGCGAGGAGAAGGACGCCACAATGATGCGGCCGCTTGCGTCACGGAAAACGTTCGACAGCACCGGACCGATGTGCTTCTCGGTCGGGGTGAAGCCGGGAACCTCAGCGTTGGTGGAGTCCGGCAGGAACAGGTCCACGCCCTCCTCGCCCAGGTGAGCGAAGTGGCGCAGGTCGGTGATGCGGCCATCCAGCGGCAGCTGGTCCATCTTGAAGTCACCGGTGTGCAGAACCTTGCCTGCCTTGGTGCGGATGTAAACAGCCAGCGCATCCGGAATCGAGTGGTTCACAGCAACGAACTCACACTCGAACGGACCGAAACGCTCCACCTGGTGCTCCTTCACCGCGAGGGTGTAGGGCTTGATGCGGTGCTCGGCGAGCTTCGCCTCAACCAGTGCCAGGGTCAGTTCGGAACCAACCAGGGGGATGTCGGGGCGGCGGCGCAGCAGGTAGGGAACCGCGCCGATGTGGTCCTCGTGGCCGTGGGTCAGCACCATGGCAACCACGTCGTCCAGACGGTCGACAATGTAGCTGAAGTCGGGCAGGATCAGGTCCACGCCGGGCTGGGACTCTTCGGGGAAGAGCACGCCACAGTCAACAATCAGCAGCTTGCCGTTGATTTCGTACACGGTCATGTTACGACCGACTTCGCCCAGGCCGCCCAGGGGCACCACGCGCAGGGTGTCCTTCTTCAGGCGGGGAGGGAGGGGAAGATTCGCTTCAAAGACGCTCATCGTGTGTCTCCTCTTTCTTCTATGTTTTCTTGTGATGTCTGTGATTCGTAGGCGACGCTTCGTACCGCATGCGCTCCCGCTGGTTCGGCTCTCATGTGCCGAGGCGGAGGTGCTGCCGGTGCGTCCAAATCACCGAAAGTATTCAAAAGTATTCGGGGGCGTAGTGCGCGGGTGCTTCTACCTAAGCTGGGTTCCTGTCTGAGTGGTGGGCCGAATCATCGACGGTAAACCGCGGCAATACGCCAGAGCGGACCCCTCACCTAGTGTTAGGTGTGGAGTCCGCGTCCGTTGGCTACATCATGCGCCCCAAAAGCAGGTGTAACGGTAGCCGAAATCCTCTATATATACGCGCTCTGCACGATAAGTTGTGCAGGTTCTGCGTTAAAGTTTAGGCGTTCTTCAGGGTGTGAGCGATGCTCGAGGAGAGCAGGTCAGCTCGCATAGCTTGGGCAACCTCCGGTTCGGAGAGTACGTGCGGCAGGCGGACGACGGGCTCGTCCAGCACACCCTGCCAGGAGAGAATTTCCTTGGCAGCAACGCAACCGGGGGCACGGCCCATAGTTGCTCGGACAATCGGAGTCAGTTCCAGGTGAAGACGCTGAGCCTCCACCAGGTCCTGTGCAACGACAGCATCAATCAGGGCACGGAAGAGTGCAGGTGCCACGTGTGCGGTCACCGAAACGAGACCGACGGCACCCATTGCCATCCAGGGAAGGGTCAGTCCGTCGTCGCCGCTGTAGTAGTGCAGGTCGGTGGTTGCCATGACCTCGGTTGCGGCACCGAAGTCTGCCTTGGCGTCTTTCACCGCTACAATACTATCAATTTCTGCAAGGCGACGGTAGGTTTCGGGTGCGATGGGGATGCCCGCACGACCCGGAATATCGTAAAGCATGACGGGGGTCTCAGTTGCCTGCGCAACGGTCGCAAAATGGGCGTAGACACCCGGCTGAGTCGGCTTGTTGTAGTAGGGAGTCACGACCAGCAGGCCGTCCACGCCAATCTTTTCGGCACGGTGCGCCAGCTCAATAGTATGCGCGGTGTCGTTCGAACCAACACCGGCAATAATCTTCGCGCGAGAACCAACGGTATCCTTCACAATCTGGAAGACGCGCTCGTTCTCGTCATCGGTCATGGTGGAGTACTCACCGGTGGTACCGCAGACCACCAGGCCGTCGTGGCCGTTCTCCACAAGGTAGTTCGCCAGGTCTGCAACCTGCTTTTCATCCACGGAGCCGTCCTTCGCAAAGGGGGTCACCATTGCGGTCAGGAGGCGACCGAAGACAGGTTCAACAAAAGTACCGGGGTTCGAAAGGTTCTCAGACATATGTCCAGAGTACGCCCGAAATGCAGATTTTTGCTACAGAACGCATAAGTTTTCATGCGTGTTCTACTATTCGGACTCTTTCAAACCCGCGGTACTTCCACGAGAGCCTATGAAACCGGGCACATAGCCTCGGCGTTATCAGTCTCATACCGAAAATAAATGTGGCATTGACTAGGGATCACAAGGTCAGAGCCTAACGCATGCCCTTCGCCTGACCACCCGAACGCAACGCCCACGCGTTACGCATCGCCGCACGAGCACGCTTACGCTCGCCACCCGCATCATACATGCACGCCAGGTTGAACCACGCCTTCCAGCTATTCGGCTCCTGCTCCACTGCCGCCGCGAAGCTCTCAAACTCCACCGCCGCAGCCTCACGGTCCACACGACCCGCCGGGGTGCGCGGCAGGGTATCCTCCGCCAGCTCACCCGAAGCAGCCAGCTCCTGAGCCATACGCTGAATACGAGCGCCGAAAAGCACCTCACGCACCAGCGCCCACGCACCCAGAATCGGCAGCAGAATCATACCCGCACCAAGAACAATGCCAGCCACAGAACCGGACGTCAGCATCACGAAGCCCTGCTGCGCAATATGCACCAGGTACAGGGTCAGTAGCGCGCAGGTCAGCGCCGCGAAAGTCTTACCCCAGCCGCCTGCATCCACCGTCACGAAGACAGCGCTAAAAATCAGCACACCCAAAATAGAGGCACGCGCTGCCAGAGGTAGCGGCAGAATCAGTACGGTCAGCACCATCAGCACGCAGGCGCAGACAGTCCACAGACGCAGTGAAGTCCACCAGGGGCTACGAGCCTCGGAAGATACCTGCGAGGCGTCGGGTGAAGTCTGTTCAGACATAACGCTCCCCTACGACAAATCCATGTAGGCGTCCAAGCCCACGCTCAAACCCGGATGCGCCGCCACCTCACGCACACCCAACAGCACGCCGGGCATAAAGGAGGTACGGTCAAAGGAATCATGACGAATCACGAGCTGCTGACCGGGGTCACCCAGCAGAATCTCCTGATGCGCCACCATGCCGCGCAGACGCACCGCATGTACGTGAATATCGTCGATTACGGCACCACGCGAACCCAAAGGATCGGAGGTGGTGGCATCCGGGCTTGCACCCACGCCAGCCTCCGCGCGGGCGGCAGCCACCTTACGGGCGGTGTGCACAGCGGTACCGGAGGGGGCGTCCACCTTATTTGGGTGGTGAATCTCGATAATCTCTACAGACTCGAAGTAGCGTGCCGCCTTCGCCGCGAACTCGGTGGCGAGAATCGAACCAATCGCAAAGTTCGGGGCGATGAGCACACCCACCTCGGGGTGCTCAGCCAGCAGTTCGCGCAGGGAGTTCAGACGCTCGGGGGTCCAACCGGTCGTACCGACCACCGCGTGCATACCGTGCTCCACCGCGAAACGCACATTCGCCTCGCTGGAATCGGGAACGGTCAGGTCAATAACAATCTCTGCACCAGCATCGACCAGCTCCTGCAGGTCGTCGCCGCGGCCCAGTGCCGCCACCAGGTCCATGTCTGCGGAGGTGTTGACGGCGCGCACCGCCTCAGAACCCATACGGCCCGCGGCACCGAGTACCGCTACCTTCCAGATTTTTTCGTTACCCTCGCGGGCCATCTTCTCTCCTCCGTAACTTATGAGCACCCCGACGATGGGGCAGACGCTGTGACGTACAGCCTCTATTATCCCCGTGTGAGCGCGGTGCACGCCATCGCACACGCTGGGTGAGATGCCCTGCGGAACCTCAGCGGCATAAAAAGCGAAGTAATCTAACCGTCATACAAGCCGTTTAATACGTTATCTAAAGTTAGCAACCATATAATTAGGAAGTATTTCTATAATTTCCATCCTACGGAGTGCTTTGACAGTATGAAGTCCCTCTTTACCTCCTCCGTGCGTCCAGATGAGGCTAACCGGCGTTATATTCTGCCGGGTCTGGACGGTCTGCGAGCAATCGCTGTGCTCCTCGTGATGG
The DNA here is from genome assembly GCF_001815755.1 of Rothia sp. HMSC061C12. Classification (NCBI taxonomy): domain Bacteria; kingdom Bacillati; phylum Actinomycetota; class Actinomycetes; order Micrococcales; family Micrococcaceae; genus Rothia; species Rothia sp. HMSC061C12. The sequence goes on along the minus strand of NZ_KV821834.1, from coordinate 26,302 downwards.
TGTACCATTTCTGGCCCACCGTACTACCCGGCGGCATGATCGGCGTGGATATTTTCTTCGTCATCTCCGGTTTCCTGATTACCTCCCTGCTTCTGCGTGAAGGTGCTCTCACCGGCAAAATTGCCCTGGGCAACTTCTGGATTCGCCGTGCCCGCCGACTACTTCCCGCCATTACCCTGCTGATTCTGGTCATGGGACCGGTCAGCCTGCTCATTGGCGGCGATATTCAGGTGAACCTCGGCCGACAGCTCGCCGGTGCGGCGACCTTCTCGTCCAACTGGATTTCCATTTTTGCCGGTAATGACTACTTCGCGCAGACCTCCCCGGAGCTCTTCACAAACTTCTGGTCCCTGGCAGTGGAAGAACAGTTCTACGTGGTGTGGCCGCTGCTCATTGTTGGCGCCGGCGTGCTGTTGCGCCGTTCGTGGCGTCGCTTCAGCGTGGTTATGGTGCTGGGCATTATTGCGTCACTGAGCGTTGCTACCGCTCTTCTGATGTCCGGCGCACCCATTAGCCGCGTCTACTACGGCACCGACACTCACCTGTACGGCCTGCTGCTCGGCGCCCTGCTGGCGTTTGCGCGCCCCTGGTCGCTGTACCCGCCGTTGCAGCAGTCCGTGCTGTACCGCGTGGCTCAGCCCTTCGGCCTGGTTGCCTTCGCCCGCGTCATGATCAGCTGGCTGTCCCTGTTCGCTCTGATTCCCTACGCAATTCTGGTTCCCGAGTCGGCTCCCGGTGCGATTCCCTGGGGTCTGTTCGGCGCCTCCCTGCTGGCGCTGGGCGTGATTCAGGGCATGCTTCCGGACATGCTTGCTGGCGCTTCCGAGGTGCTGCGCCGCCTGCTGAACTTCGCTCCCCTACGCTGGGTGGGTGAGCGCTCCTACGGCCTGTACCTGTGGCACTGGCCGCTCGCCGTGGTCATGCACTACCTGATGGGTGCGGACCGTTCCCCGCTGGTAAATGTGGGCGTTTTGGTGGCGACCTTCGCGATTGCGGAGATGTCGTACCGCTGGGTTGAGACCCCGATTCGCCGCTACGGTTTCCGCGGTAGCGCTAATCGCGTGGTGGCGGCTTTCCAGTCTTCACGCACTAAGTTCCTGCCGGTTTCGGTGGCTCTTGCCGTTGTTGTGGCGGCTGCTTCGACCGGTCTGGCGGTGCACACCGCTCCGGCGATGACTACCGCGCAGCAGTCCGTTGAGGACGGCAAGCGTGCCGCCGCTGAACGCCTGAAGGCTCGTCAGGAGGCGCAGGCTGCGAGCGCATCGGCAAGCCCGAGCGCTGCGGGTAAGGACGCGAAGGCTTCGGCAAGCCCCTCGGCATCGAAGGCTGCAACCGGTTCGGTGAACTCCTCGCAGGTGACCATTGTGGGTGACTCCATTGTGGTGGCGGTATCCCCCGAGCTGTACGACAAGATGCCCGAAGCAACTATTGACGCGCAGGAAGCACGCACCATCACTAAGGCCCTGCCGATTATTAAATCCATGGGTGCCAACGGTCAGATTCGTAAGACCTTCGTGCTATCGGTGACCGCTAACTCGACCATTCTGGACGGTCAGCTCGACGAGGTTCTGGCGGCTATGCCTGCCGATTCTAAGCTGGTGCTGGTCACCGGTTACGGCCCGCGCAACCTGACTTGGATTGACTACTCGAACGGTAAGATTCGTGAGTTTGCGGCTCAGCATTCTGATCGCGTGATTATTGCGGATTGGAACTCTGCGATCCGCCAGGCTCTGCAAACTCAGAGCGGTCTGCTGGCCTCTGACGGCGTTCACCCGGAGGCTGCCGGTCAGGAACTCTACGCCCAGGTGCTGATGGAAGCTATCGCCAAGGCGCAGAAATAATAACGCGCAGAAGTAACGCGCTGGGGTAGCTCTCAGCAGTAGCTTTTCGGGTTCTGCCGCCTCATGCTGAGCGTCAAGAGCATGAGCGGCAGACAGCCCCGAAGCCTTACTTCCGATGAACGAAAATGCCCGTTCCTCCCCCTTGTATAGGGGAAGGAACGGGCATTTCTGTGTTTCAGAAGTGCTCAGGGGTTAGCGCACGGTGGTGGTAATCATCTGCTGCTCACCCAGGTACGCCGCCAAATCGCGAACCTCCTCCAGGGAGACCGCGCGAATCTTCTCCAGCAGTTCGTCGGTGCTGGTGAACAGACCCGAATCCAGTTCGGCGCGCCCCAGGCGGGACATGCGCGAGCCCGAATCTTCGCTGCCGAGCACGGTGGAGCCAGCCAGCTGGCCGCGGACCTTCGTCAGCTCCTCCTCGGTAATACCGGCGGTGGCGAGCTTATCGAACTCGTAGCCCATGACCTCGCGCACCTGCTCGGTCTTAGCGGGCAGGCAGCCCGCATACATGCCGAAGTAGCCTGCATCCGAGTACGCACCGGAGAACGCGAACGTGCTGTAGGCGAGGCCCCGCTTCTCGCGAATCTCCTGGAACAGGCGCGAGGACATACCCGCACCGAATGCACTGGTCAGCACGCTCATCGCGTAGCGGCGGTCGTCACCGGCGATAATGCTCGGGCAGCCCATCACAATGTTGGTCTGTTCGAAGCCCTTCTCCACCTCACGCAGCTCGCTCAGCGGAACAATGCCGCTGTCGGTGCGTACGCGACGCGGTGCCGGTGCCACGCCCTCCTGCAGGTTCCAGCCGTAGCGGGTCAGCGCCTCCAGCACGAGGCGGACCATGGTGCTGTGCTCCAGCGAACCGGCGGCAGAAATGACCAGGCGGTCCGGGGTGTAGTAGCGCTTGTAGTGCTCCCACACGGCGTCACGCGGCACCTCGGTAATCTCCTGCGGGGTACCGCCGATGGGGCGGCCCAGCGGGTTCTCACCCATGAGCTGCTCCACGAAGTTCTCGAAAGCAACGTCGGTCGGGTCGTCCTGGTCCATGGCGATCTCTTCGAGGATTACGCCGCGTTCCTGCTCCAGGTGAGCCGGGTCCAGCAGTGCGTTGGTGACCATATCGGTGATGACGTCCACCGCCATGGGTGCGTCATCGTCGAGCACACGCGCGTAGTAGCAGGTGTGCTCCTTAGCGGTCAGGGCGTTGGATTCGCCGCCTACCGCGTCGAAGGAGGATGCGATGTCCAGGGCGGTGCGGGTGCCGGTGCCTTTGAACAGCAGGTGCTCCAGGAAGTGGGTGGAGCCAAGCATGCCGGGGGCTTCGTCGCGGGAGCCGACTCCCACCCAGAACCCGATGGATACGCCGCGGGTACCGGGCATTTTTTCGGTAATCACGCGTACGCCACCGGGCAGGATGGAACGGCGCACCTCGTTACCGCCTACACCCTCGTAGATGAGGCGGCCGTGCTCGTAGTTGAGCTCTTCGGCAATCGCCTCAAGCTCGACGGGCAGGGAAATAGACATAGGGAGAAGAACCTTTCAACAGGTACGTCTGAAGGTAAGCATTCCCGCCCCACTGCCTGTAGGCAGTCCCACAGTTGGTGGGGTGGGTGAGCATCAAAAGATGCAGGGCAAGCACAGCGAAGGGGCGCCCGGTGCATCCGGCGGGGAGTGAACCGCACCGGGTGCGCCGAACGCCCCTCATCACTTAGCGGGGGTTACGACTACTCGTCGTCGCCGCCCTCAACGACCGGTGCCAGCGAGAGCTTGCCGCGATCATCAATCTTGGTGATCTCCACCTGGACCTTCTGGCCCACGGAGACAACGTCCTCAGCGTCAACAACGCGCTTGCCACCGTTGAGCTTACGCATCTCGGAGATGTGCAGCAGGCCGTCCTTACCGGGGGTCAGGGAGATGAAGGCACCGAAGTCGGTCACCTTCACCACGGTACCCAGGTAGCGTTCGCCGACCTCGGGAACCTGCGGGTTAGCGATAGCGTTCACTGCCGAACGTGCAGCCTCGGCGGAGGGGCCGTCAGCTGCACCGATGTACACGGTGCCGTCGTCCTCAATGGAGATGTCTGCGCCGGTGTCTTCCTGAATCTGGTTAATCATCTTACCCTTGGGGCCGATGACCTCACCGATCTTGGCGACCGGAATCTTCACGGAGATAATACGCGGTGCGAACTCGCTCATCTCGTCCGGTGCGTCAATGGCGCTGACAAGCACCTCGAGGATGTGCAGGCGAGCCTCACGTGCCTGGGTCAGTGCGCCAGCGAGTACGGATGCGGGGATGCCGTCGAGCTTGGTGTCCAGCTGGATAGCGGTCACGAACTCGGAGGTACCGGCAACCTTGAAGTCCATGTCGCCCAGTGCGTCTTCCGCACCGAGGATGTCGGTCAGGGCTGCGTAGCGGGTCTCGCCGTCAACCTCGTCAGAGACCAGGCCCATTGCGATACCTGCAACGGGTGCGCGCAGCGGCACACCTGCGTTCAGCAGGGACAGGGTCGATGCACAGACCGAACCCATGGAGGTCGAGCCGTTGGAGCCCAGAGCCTCAGAGACCTGACGGATTGCGTAGGGGAACTCTTCGCGGGAGGGCAGCACCGGGGTGATTGCGCGTTCTGCGAGTGCACCGTGGCCGATTTCGCGGCGCTTGGGCGAACCCACGCGGCCGGTCTCACCGGTGGAGTACGGCGGGAAGTTGTAGTGGTGGATGTAGCGCTTGGACTTGACCGGGTGCAGGGAGTCCAGCTGCTGCTCCATCTTGAGCATGTTCAGGGTGGTGATACCCATGATCTGGGTTTCGCCGCGCTCGAAGAGAGCGGAACCGTGAACGCGGGGCAGGATTTCAACCTCAGCGGTGAGCTGGCGGATGTCGGTCAGGCCGCGGCCGTCGATACGAACCTGCTCGGTGAGGATGCGCTGGCGAACCACGTGCTTGGTCAGTGCCGCGAATGCCACGGAGACCTCGTTGGAGCGCTCTTCGAATTCCTTACCTTCGCCGGTGAGAGCTTCCATGAGCTCTTCCTGCAGCTCAGCTGCTGCGGCTTCGCGCTCCTGCTTGCCAGCGATGGAGTACACCTCTGCCAGGCGGTCTGCTGCGAATGCCTCAACTGCTGCATCGACGTCCTCGCCGTGGCCACCGAAGAAGGGCAGCTCCAGGGCGGGCTTGCCTGCGCGAGCCACCAGGTCAGCCTGTGCCTTGCACAGTGCTGCGATGAAGGGCTTAGCAGCTTCCAGACCCTCTGCGACGATCTCTTCGGTGGGGGCGGTCTGGCCGTCTTCCTTGATGAGCTTCCAGGAGTTGTCGGTTGCTTCTGCCTCAACCATCATGATGGCGACGTCTTCGGTACCGTCAGCCTTGGTGACGATACGACCGGCAACAGCCATGTCGAACACAGCGTTTTCCAGCTGGGAGTACTTGGGGAAGCAGACCCACTGGCCGTCGATCAGTGCCATGCGCACGCCACCGATGGGGCCGTTGAACGGCGCACCGGACAGGGAGGTCGATGCGGATGCAGCGTTGATTGCGAAGGTGTTGTAGATTTCGTCCGGCTCGTAGGTCAGGACGGTCACAACGACCTGAACTTCGTTGCGGATGCCCTTGGTGAAGGCGGGGCGCAGCGGGCGGTCAATCAGGCGGGCTGCCAGGATTGCCTCGGTGCTGGGGCGGCCTTCGCGGCGGAAGTACGATGCGGGGATCTTGCCGCCTGCGTACATGCGCTCTTCCACGTCCACGGTCAGCGGGAAGAAGTCGAAGCCCTCGCGGGGAGACTTGCCGATTGCGGTTGCGGAGAGCAGGGTGGTCTCGTCATCGATGGTGACGAGGACGGAGCCAGCTGCCTGCTTTGCAAGGCGGCCGGTTTCAAAGCGCACGTGGCGCTTACCGTGAATGCCGTTGTCGATTTCGACTTCGGCAAACTTGATTTCGGGACCTTCCACGGTTCCTTCTTTCTTCTTGGTAGGCCGTACGGCGCACGAGTCGGCCTTCGATAGGAAACCACGGCACCTCTCCCCTACTTATGCCCGACTTTTATCGGGGAGGTTGTGGGGTGGTGTTGTTCCGTAATTCGCTACCGAGGACCGCGGCGTGTGTGCCGGTACGGCCCGTGTTCTTTCTTTCAGGTGGGACGGCATCTTCTCACGTTGCCTAGCTTTGAGTTCCAGGGGAATCTAGCCAGCGGAAGATGCGCCCCTCAACGCGGCAGTACGGACGCGCTGGCGCTACCCGCCTCCGAAATGGAGGGCTGGTAGTGCTGACAGCACGTCCGCACACACCGCCTAAAGGCGATTAATCACCACAAAAGCGTCAAGACGCTCCTGTTTTATCGGCGCAGGCCCAGGCGCTCGATCAGCGAACGGTAACGCTCGATGTCGACGCTCTTCAGGTAGCCGAGCATGTTGCGGCGACGACCAACGAGGATCATCAGGCCACGACGGGAGTGGTGATCGTGCTTGTGGAACTTCAGGTGCTCGGTCAGGTCGGCGATACGACGAGACAGAACTGCAATCTGAACCTCGGGCGAACCGGTGTCGCCCTCGTGGGTTGCGTATTCCTTGATGATTGCCTGCTTGACAGCGGGATCCAGTGCCACTTTTTAACTCCTAGAGTTAGTACCGCATACGTCCCGTACGGACGGTTGCCGCCGGGTGGTGGGCTTACGCCCTGTAATACACGTCGTCTACTGCGGACTGCAGACGCGTTCTTCCCATTCTACGCTACCGGGGCGCTTTCGCGGAAGGGTGAGCAGAAGCCCGGCGACAGGTAGCTCATCACACTACCGGTCGCCGGGCTTCACAGCCGAGTTTCACAGCTGGTTTCTCATACCGGGCTCTACGTTTATTCGGTGGGCTCTACGTTTATTCAGTGCTTATGCTTCACTGCGAGCGCGGACCACCACGAGGCGGTAGTAGACCAGCAGGAACAGGCACCAGATTGCGCCCATCACCAGCGCCAGCTGGGTGTCCGCGAAGCAGCCGAAGAGCACCACGATAAAGATCATGAACGCCAACGCCAGGTAGCTCAACCACAGGGGCTGGCGCACCGGCTGCGCCTCGGTATCGGCGCCGCTGCGCTTGAAGGCAATGTGCGCCAGCAGAATCATGACCCACACGAATACGGTCGCGAAGGTTGCCAGGGAGGCGACCACCTCGAACGCGTTCTCGAAGAGCACGTTCACAATCACGCCGACCGCCATAACCAGCACCATGATGAGGGTGGTCATCCAGGGCGCACCATTCTTCGTAACCTTCGCAAAGGAAGCCGGCGCCAGGTTCTGCTTCGCCAGGCCGTACATCATGCGGCCGGCACCGTACACGTCCGCGTTCAGCGCAGAGATGGCGGCGGTAATGATGACCACGTTCAGAATCGAAGCGGCAGCCGGAATGCCCAGACCCTCAAAGATCTGCACGAACGGCGAGTTCGCCTTCGTCACCGAGTACCAGGGGTACAGGGACATGATGACCGACAGGGTCAGAATGTAGAAGATGAGGATGCGGAACGGCACCGTGCGAATCGCCTTGGGAATCGAGGTGCGCGGGTCCTTCGCCTCACCAGCGGCAATACCGATGTTCTCAATACCGCCGAACGCAAACATCACCACGGTAAAGCAGGCGAGGAAGCCGGTAAAACCGTTCGCGAAGAAGCCGCCTTCAAGAGCCCAGAGGTTCGTGACGGAGGGCGCTACGGAGTCGTGCGCCTGCACACCCACGAAGAGCAGGGCGATACCGCCAACAATCATGGCGACAATGGCGCTGACCTTCACGAGCGTGAACCAGAATTCGGTCTCACCAAACGCCTTGACCTTCGCCAGGTTAATGGCGAGCAGAATCAGCAGAACCGAGACAATCCAGATCCAGGAGGGGCTGTTCGGGAACCAGAACTTCATGTACACGGCAAAGGCGGTGACGTCCGCGATGGCGACCAGCGCCATCTCCAGGGCGTAGGTCCAGCCGGTCACGAAGCCAGCCCAGCGTCCGAGGTAGCGGGTGGCGTATTCGGAGAACGCGCCAGAGACCGGGTGCGCCAGGGCGAGTTCGCCCATTGCGCGCATCACCATGAACACTGCCGCGCCGCCAATAACGTAGGCAAGCAGCACGGAGGGGCCCGCCAGCTGAATGGCGGAGGCAGAGCCGTAGAACAGGCCAGTGCCGATGGCGGAGCCGAGGGCGATGAACATGATGTGACGCAGGGAGAGTCCACGCGCTAGCTGCGGGCTCTCGGAGGTAGCCTCAGCTACGCCCTGCTGTACCGGGGATGAGTCCGGAATGGTATTCATCTTCTTCTTTTCCTTTACCTCGTGGGGTGTACCCGCCGGTGGCGGGGAAACCTATCGGGTGGTGCCGCAGCTCAGCAGGCGGCTGAGAGCGGTACCGGTTGATGCACTCCCCATCGAGTGATGGGGCGTTGCGCAGAAGGTGTTGCCTTCGCGCGTCGCCCCGGCGCGTCTTTGCCCAACCGGTACGGTGGGAGGGAACGCAAAAGACGGCGGGAAGGCAACGTTGCCTTTCCGCCGTCTTTTCGTCAAAGACTACTTCTGTCGCTTACGTCCAATGACGATAGAGCACAGAGCGGTTGCAGCAGTCACGGTGTAGACTGCAGGCCACGCGCCAAGCTTCTTGGCGAGCGGATGAGCGGCGCCGAACGCGCCGAGGTAGACAGCGGTGAGGAAGGTGGCACGGCCTGCGCCAGCCTTACGCTTCCAATTCTTGTAAGCCACGGCACCGCACAGTGCCAGGATAGCGCCACCGAGCGGGCGGATGCCGGTGCTAGATGCAACCTTGTAGCCACCGAGCAGACCGGTGACGGAGGCGAGAGTCGGGCAGAACTTCACGACGTACTCCTCTGTGAGATCGGACAGTTTCCTCATTCATAGTACTCCACGACACACAGAATGTATATTCACCGCGGTTAATATTTCTGCGTTTCTTACGGACCGGGTACATCAGGTGCCGGGCAATAGAGGAACTGGGGTACAAAAACCAGTACAAAAAGACCAGCACAAAAATGCCGGGGCGTAAACCCGTCAGGTTCACGCCCCGGCACTTGGCGCATGCGAGCTCACATCGTGCCGCATGCTCTAGAGCTTTAGAGAGCCAGCTCCAGTGCCTCCAGCTGCGCCTCGGTCCACAGCTCAGCAGCCAGCTGCAGAGCGTAACGAGCCGAACGAGGAGCCACCACGTCCACGGAGAGATGGAAGTCCTGGTCAGCCTCCGGGCCGCACAGATCAGACACGCAACGCACTCCGATAAACGGAATCTCGTAGTTGTGGCAGACCTGCGCAATAGCGGTGGTCTCCATGTCGGTGCTGATGGCGCCCTCGAACGCCTCGCGGGTGTCCTTCACGTTGTGGGCGGTTACGAAGGAGTTGCCCGCCAGCATCTGGCCGCGGCGCACCTCCCACGCGCTCTCAGCCTGCTCACGTACCGGTTCCAGTGCGGCGAGCGCATGCTCCAGAGCATCCTGCCACTCGTCCGCCTGGCCGTCGTAGCTTTCGGGCATGCCCGGAACCTGGCCGCGCGCGTAACCGAACGCGGTCGCGTCGGCGTCAGTGTAGGTGTAGTTCTCGCCAATCAGCACGTCGCCCACGTTAATGCCGCGAGCCAAACCGCCGGCGGTACCTGCGCTAATGACGCCCAGGCAGTTCGAGGAGTAGCTGATCGCCTCGGTGACGGCGCTCGCCGCGTTCACCAGACCGATCTTGGAGCGAACCAGCAGCAGCGGAACCTGGTCCTCACCCACCTGCAGGTAACGCGGATGGAATACCGCCGCCCCCTCGGTGAAGGACGGCTGCAGCTCCTCGGTCACCTTCAGGAAAGGTGCGAGTTCCTCATCCATTGCCACCTGAATAATGATGGCGTTGGACATGCCGTCCATCAGCTCAAACATGCTGTTGAACGCCTCAGCCGGGTCGAAAGCGTTCGGGTCAAAGTCCACCGGGTTGAAGGCGGATGCGAAAGCGTCAGGGATCTGTGCGCTCATTACGCCATCACCTGAGCCCACTCATCGCGTGCCGCGAGGAACTCGCGAGCCGCAGCCTGCGCGCCTTCGAGGGTGTGGTTGGCACCCCAACCGCACTGCACCTCGTTCGCTGCCGGAACCTCGGTCGCGTTGAGGATATCGTTGAGGGTTGCTTCCAGGATGGGGAAGAACTCCTCGGGCTCCAGGCCCAGGGTCAGCGCGTAGAAACCGGTCTGGCAGCCCATCGGGGAGAAGTCAATCAGACGGTCGGTGTGGTTGCGCATGTGCTCGGCGCTCAGGTGCTCGATGGAGTGCACAGTCGGCATTTCCAGGTGCGCGGTGTTCGGCTGAGTGAAGCGGATATCGTACTTGATGAGGGTGTCGCCACCGGGCAGAACCTTGCGGTCCGCGATACGCACGTAGGGTGCCGCCACGGCGCGGTGGTCGAGGTTGAAGGATTCGACGTTCATTTTTTCCATGACTCTATCTTCTCTTAAAACGGGGACGACTAAAACAGGGGTGCCTCACGGGAGGCGCAGAACGTCAAGGCGTGCAGCGCAGAACGTCAAGGCGTGCGGGGCACGAGGTTTCGTCGGAAGGCGCGGGCGGTCAGGTGCGAAGAAGGTGCCCGCTTTTGCGCATCCGGTCGGGTACGCAAAGGCCCCGCGGCAGATCCGAAAATCTGCCGTCGGGGCTTCAAAGCCGTTAAAGGCAAAAGCTATGAGCGCAGGCTGTTGCTCTAGAGATGAGGATGCTTCACTTCCGCCTGTACCGGGCACTCCGGCGGACAGTAGTTCTTCGCATCCTCAGCCAGCACCTCGCGGGTCTGCACCACGTCATCGTTAATCTGCTCAATCAGCGCCTCAACACCGGTGTACGCCACCATCGGACGCAGACGCTTCACGAACTCAATGAGCACACGCTGACCGTACAGGTTGAAATCCTCCACGCGCTCCTCGGGACGGTCAATCACGTGCGCCTCAACCTGGCGGTGCTCAATACCGTCAAAGGTCGGGTTGGTACCCACCGAAATAGCGGAGGGGTGACGGTTACCGTGTTCATCCACGAGCCAGCCGGCGTACACGCCGTCGGCGGGAATCAGGCCGCGCGCCTCAAGCTCAAGGTTCGCGGTCGGGAAGCCCAGCTCGCGGCCACGCGCCAGACCGTGCACAACCTCACCAGCCATCATGTGGTGGCGGCCCAGCAGCTCGGTTGCGGCGGGCATATCGCCCTCCAACAGCAGCTGGCGGATGCGGGTCGAGGAGCAGCGGGTGTTCTCATCCACCATCAGGTCCTCAACGACCACGACCTCGAAGCCGTACTTCTCCCCCAGCTCACGCATGGTGTTCAGGTCGCCGGAGTTGTTCTTGCCAAAGCGCACGTCGTCACCAATGACCACGAAACGCGCGTTCAGCGCATCCACGAAGGTGGTCTTCACGAACTCTTCGGGGGTCTGCGCAGCGAACTCCAGGTTGTAGTTCAGCAGCAGGTAGTCGTTCAGGCCCAGCAGGCACATGAAGTAGCGGCGCGAGCCCTGACCCATGATGTCGTGGTGGGTCACCTCGGGACGGTGCACCTGCATCGGGTGCGGGTCAAAAGAGACCGCGATAGAGCTCAAACCGTGCTCTTCAGCAAGGGAGACCACGCGCGAAATCACGCGGGCATGTCCACGGTGCACGCCGTCAAAATTGCCGATGGTCACGACCGAGGGGCCGTAGCCGGCGGGGACCTCGCTCAAAGCGGTGTAGAGGGTCACGGGCTCTCCTGAAAAAGATAAATGTACCTATCCATCCTAGACCACAGGCGGCAGGATGCAGAATTCAAAACGGGAATCAACAGGGAATGGAACGGCGCCCCTCGCAGGCGGTGCCTTCTCCCCCACTTTTGCGGATGCGGCGGGGTATCTAACACGCAACTGTGCAGCCTCAGCACCTGGAAAATCCATGCGCAGCACCCACCCATAAGAAAGCCCGGGCAGGCACCCCACCGTGCGGCAGGAACCTTCCCGGGCGTTACGACTACTTACGAGCCTGGTTACGAGAAGCCTTCAGCATCTCCTCGCGAATCTTATTGGACTTGTTAATCCAGCCGTACCACACCAGCAGGCACGGAGGAATCACAAGCTCAGTCACCATCAGCACGATCAGCGACCAGTGCGGGGTGCCGAAGAACGCCCACGACAGGATACGACCCACGCCGCCCAAGAAAACCACCAGGCAGGAGAACACGAGCATGTTCACCCACTTGAACTTCAGGGCAATGAACACGAAGGACAGGCCCACACCCACATAGGCTGCCGCGAAGAACACGTAGTTCGACTGCACCGAGGCGTTCGCAAAGTCCTGAGGCGCATCCGGAATGACGCGGACACCGCCCAGAACCTGCCACACACCGTACGCAATCATGAACAGACCGTACAGCGCCACCGCCGCGCGGAACGCCGCACGGTTCTGAGGCTTAGCCGCCTCCTCAAGGCTCTTGGGGCGGGCAAACGCCTCGCGGGTTGCCTTCTTCTCAGCCTTCTTATCGGCCTTCTGCGACGCCTTATCGCCGGACGCCGGTGCGGCTACGCGAACACCCTCGGGTGCCTTCGCCGCAGAAATAGGCTCAGCGTTCTTAGCACCGGCAGCCTTCGCGGCACCGCTCTGAGTAGCAGCCCCGGTTACGGTAGCTTCAGCCTGTGCAGACTCCACTCGGGGTACCGGCGCGGTACGAGGCTCACTCGCCTTCTTAGCAGAGCTCTGGTTCTCGCTCATCTTCTCTCCTTCAGCAGGGCCGGGCGGCACCCGCACGAGTAGTCATGTGTGTTCAGGGGTTGTTTACGTTAGCGTGTTGAATGAATAGGGGGCGCACATTCGGTAGGGCGCATATTCAATAGGCACTGGATCAATCAGGCTTGAGGAATCAGGCTTGAAGGAATCAGGTGTGGGCAGGCGCAAACGCCGAACCCTCTTCGCCCATCATAAGCCCTCAACGCCTAGTTGAAGGAACGATTCGCCTCAAAAACCAGCACCGGAGCGGCCTGCACCTTCCCGCGCTGCTTCTTATTCTCCAGAAGGGCAACCAGGGTACCGTCCGGGGCGAAGCCCGCCACAATACCCTCAACGCTGGCATGCTGCACCGCGCCGGACTCATCCGCGCTCGCGTGCACGGAACGCTTCACCACGGAACCGTCACCGCTGGGGCTAATACGACGACCGTAAGAAATGTCGCTCGCCTCCGCGGCAGAGAGCTCACGCGCACCAAAGATGCGGCGTGCCGCCTCCTCCAGGGGAAGCAGCGGCAAATCTTCCAGCGGTGCCTCCGACTCTTCACGGCGCTGCTTCAACTGCGCCAAATCGGCGGCATCCTCAAGCACCACCGCGCCCACACGGGTACGGCGAAGAGCCGTCAGGTGGCCACCGGTGCCCAGAATCTTGCCCAAATCACGCGCCAGGGCACGAATATAGGTGCCCGAAGAGCACGAAACCGTCACCTTGCAGTCAATCACGGGAACCGAGGTTGCCGCGTGTTCGCCCTCATTCTCGGGGTCCTCAATCACGTACTCGGCAAAACCAGGGTTGATGGAATGTACCGTGAACTCGCTAATCGTCACCGGACGCGCCGCCAACTCAACCTGCTCACCGCTACGCACACGCGCATACGAACGAACACCGTTGATCTTAATAGCGGACACCGCAGAAGGAACCTGCAGAATATCGCCGCTCAGCTGCGCCACAGCCTCCAGGATGCGCGCACGCATCTGCTCAGCGTCCAGACCGGTCAGCGCCTCGACGGCATCAGGATGCGCGGCGGTGTGCTCACCCTCGGCATCCTCAGTCAGCGTCTCAATGCCCAGGCGAATCGTCGCGTCATAGGTTTTATCCTGACCGACCAGGTAGGTCAGCAGCTTCGTTGCCTTATTGATGCCCAAAATCAGCACGCCGGTCGCGGCGGGATCCAGTGTACCGGCGTGACCGACCCGCCGGGTGCCAGCAATACGACGCATCTGAGAGACTGCGTCGTGGCTACTCATCCCGGCGGGCTTATCAATGACCATCAGGCCGGACGGGCCCTGAGGTTGCTTCTTCGCCACTTAGGCGTCCTCACCCTCGGCAGGCTCATCCTTCTTGTAGGGGTCAGCCTCACCAGCGTACTCGGCACCCTCAGCTGCAGCAGCCAGGGCGGCGTCGCGCTCGCGAGTCTCACGCAGAAGCGCCTCAATGTGGAAGGCGTTCTCGGGAACCTCATCAGCGACGAAAGTCAGGGTGGGGGTCAGGCGGGCTGTGATGTTCTTACCCACCTCGGCGCGCAGAATACCCTTAGCGGATTCCAGCGCCTTCTTGGTGTTTGCGGCGTCCTCTTCGGAGCCGAACACGGTGTAGTACAGGGTTGCGTGCTGCAGGTCGTTGGTCACGCGGGCATCGGTAATGGTCACAAAACCGAGGCGGGGATCCTTAACACGACGCTCCAGCGCCTTCGCCACAATTACCTTGATGCGGTCGGCAAGTCGTGCCGCGCGGGCTGCATCAGCCATGTGTTTCTCCTTGAAATATCGTGGCGCCTTCCGCGAACACTCGGGGTGTTACGGAGGCGTTCCAGGTAATGCGGAAGCGCCCGCCCCGCCAGCATCCGCCCCGCAGGCTCTAAGTTTTAGAAGCCTGCGGGTGCGGGAACACTAGCGGGTGACGGGCGCATCAGCGTGTGAGTCTTAGACACGCGGCTTTTCGCGCATCTCCCAAGTCTCGATAATGTCGCCTTCCTTGATGTCGTTGAAGGAGCCGAGGCCAATACCACACTCGAAACCTTCGCGAACCTCGGTAGCGTCGTCCTTGAAACGACGCAGCGACTCGATGGTGAGGTTGTCTGCCACCACGGAACCGTCGCGCACCAGGCGTGCCTTGGCGTTGCGCTTGATGATGCCGTTCTTGACGATCGAACCTGCGATGTTGCCCCACTTGGAGGAGCGGAAGACCTCGCGGATCTCTGCGGAGCCGAGCTCCACTTCCTCGTACTCGGGCTTGAGCATACCCTTGACGGCCTGCTCAATTTCCTCAATCGCACGGTAGATGACCGAGTAGAACTTCATCTCGACACCTTCGCGGTCGGCAAGTTCTGCAACGCGCTCTGCCGGGCGGACGTTGAAGCCGATGATGACCGCGTTGTCCACGGTAGCCAGGTTCACGTCGTTCTGGGTAATAGCACCCACACCGCGGTGGATGACGCGCAGCTGAACCTCGTCGCCACCGACGTCGATCTTCATCAGGGACTCTTCCAGCGCTTCGACAGCACCGGAGACGTCACCCTTAATGATCAGGTTCAGGGTGTCCATCTTGCCCTCAGCCACAGCGGCATCGAAGGACTCGAGGGTCACGCGCTTACGACGCTTAGCCAGCTGAGCGTTACGATCAGCAGCCTCACGCTTCTCAGCGATCTGACGAGCGGTACGCTCTTCCTCGGTGGAGAGGAAGGTGTCGCCTGCACGAGGAACGGTGGACAGACCCAGCACCTGAACGGGGCGGGACGGGCCAGCTTCCTTCACAGCCTGACCGTTCTCATCGAACATTGCACGAACGCGACCGTGAGCAACACCGGCAACGATAGCGTCACCGACGCGCAGGGTACCGGACTGAACCAGGACGGTGGAAACCGCACCGCGGCCCTTGTCCAGGTTTGCTTCAATAGCAACGCCGCGTGCTTCCTTGTTCGGGTTAGCGGTCAGTTCGAGCACGTCAGCGGTCAGGGTGACAGCCTCAAGCAGCTCGTCGATGTTGGTGCCGTTGCGAGCGGAGACGTCCACGAACATGGTGTCGCCACCGTACTCTTCGGGGATCAGACCGTACTCGGTGAGCTGGCCACGGATCTTGTCCGGGGACGCGCCTTCCTTATCGATCTTGTTCACAGCAACCACAATCGGCACGTTAGCTGCCTGTGCGTGGTTCAGTGCCTCAACGGTCTGGGGCATAACGCCGTCATCCGCTGCGACCACGAGGATTGCCACGTCGGTGACCTTCGCACCACGGGCACGCATAGCGGTGAACGCCTCGTGACCGGGGGTATCGATGAAGGTAATCGCGCGGTCTTCACCCTCAACGGTGGTGTGGACCTGGTATGCACCAATGTGCTGGGTAATGCCGCCGGCCTCACCATCAATGACGTTGGTGTTACGGATAGCGTCCAGCAGGCGGGTCTTACCGTGGTCAACGTGACCCATGACGGTAACGACCGGGGGACGAACCTCCAGAACGTCCTCGCCCTCAGCTTCTGCTTCGGCTTCGAGGTCGATGTCGAAGGATTCGAGCAGCTCGCGCTCCTCATCCTCCGGGGAAACAATCTTGATCGAGTAACCCAGTTCGGCACCCAGCAGCTCGAAGGTCTCCTCGTCCAGGGACTGAGTCTGGGTAGCCATCTCACCCAGGTGGAAGAGAACCGTAATCAGCGATGCCGGGTTTGCGCCAATCTTCTCAGCGAAGTCCATGATGGACGCGCCACGGCGCAGACGAATCTCGGTCGAGCCGTCGCCGCGAGGAACAACCACGCCACCGGGTGCCGGTGCGTTCAGCTGCTCCTGCTCATGGCGGCGAGCTGCCTTGGACTTGCGGCCTTTACGCTTGGAGCCACCGCGACCGAATGCACCCTGTGCATTACCGCGACCGCCGGGGCCGGGACGACCCGGACCGCGGTTGAAGCCGCCGGAACCGCCGCCGCGACGTGCGCCGCCGCCGTTACCGCCGCCGTTGTTGGAACCGGACGCGCCGCCACCAACGTTGGAAACCTTGGGCATCATCGAGGGGTTCGGGCGTGCGCCGCCGCCACCAGCCGGACGGGGTGCACCGGGACGTGCGCCAGCTGCCGGACGGGGGCCACCGTTACCACCGGGACGTGCGCCACCTGCGGGGCGGGGACCGCCGTTACCGCCGGGGCGTGCGCCACCGTTGCCACCGGGACGACCGTTACGTGCCGGACGGGGACCGCCGGAACGCTGGGAGTCGCCGCCGCCACGCTTCATACCCTGCTGGGATGCGAAGGGGTTGTTACCGGGGCGAGGACCGGGCTTGGGGCCGGGCTTCGGAGCGGCAGGCTTGGGTGCTGCCGGCTTCGGTGCAGCCTCGGGGCGTGCCATGCCCTGCTGGGATGCGAAGGGGTTGTTACCCGGGCGGGGGCCGCCGGGCTTGGGTGCTGCTGCCGGCTTTGCGGCGGGCTTAGCTGCTGCAGGCTTGGGAGCTGCGCTCTCAGCTGCGACAGGCTTAGCTGCAGGCTTAGGTGCCGGCTTAGCGGCAGGCTTTGCCGCTGCGGGCTTGGGGGCTGCCGCAGGCTTAGCGGCGGGCTTTGCTGCTGCGGGCTTGGGTGCCGGCTTAGCGGCAGGCTTAGCTGCCGACTCCGCGGGTGCTGCCTTTGCGGCAGGCTTAGCGGCTGCGGCGGGGAATTCCGCGCGCAGCTTCTTCAGAACCATGGGGTTCAGGGTGGAAGAGGAGCTCTTAACGAACTCGCCCATATCCTTAAGCTTGGCAATAACTTCCTTGGAAGGTACGCCTACTTCTTTAGCAAACTCGTGTACTCGAGGCTGAGCCAAATTTTCTCCATTCCCGGTCCGCACCGGGAATGGTGCGGACACTAATGTTTACGGGGTGCACGCCCGAAGGCGCGCCAATTCGTGAAATTGCCGGTGGGTGAGCACGAAAGGGTACTCATTTCGCGGCACTCATTAGATATCCATCAGTTTTCTGACTCGCTTTCAGATAAGAAGTCGTCAAACTCGTTGACTTACAGAGGGCATATACCCGAAAAGCGTCTATGAGGGGGTCGAGTCCGCAATAACGGCTCGAATCTGCTCACAGCACGCCTGCAGCTGGGCTGCAGGGACCGCTTTTTTGAAGGCGCGCGCCAGACCGTTCTTTTTCTGCAGAGCGGCTACGCACTTTTCGCTCGGATGGATCCAAGCGCCTCGTCCGGGCATAGTTCCCGCCGTATCGGGCTGATAGGGCGGGGTGTCCGCCTGCTCGGTAGCAGACGTGACGGGTGTGCGGGCGATGCGCAGCAGGTTGCGCTGTTCATCGCGGGCACGGCATCCGATGCAGGTGCGGACCGGTCCTTCAAACGCTTCGGAGGTTGCGGTGAGGTCGTGATCGCTCATGGTCCTCTCCCCTCTCTAGCGTGTGTAGAACCGCGTTCGCAGTACATTCGTGATGCTCCATCCGGTGTATGCGAGGGCGCGTTAAAGCGCCCGGTTACACACCGGCACATCTTAATAGTGTATCCCGTTTTTAAGAATCATGGGCAAAACTGTGACGCAGGCGCAAGAACACCGGGCACGTTACTGCCCGATCTCTTGCGCCTGCATCAAAAGGATATGCCGCGGGATACGCCCCTCACCGGGGCTAATGCTTATTCAGCGTCCTGTGCGGACTCTTCTGTTGCTTCTTCAATTGCCTTCTCAGCGGAAGCTTCTTCAGCCAGGCTACGAGCCACGCGAGCTGCAACCTCTTCCTCGGCACGAACCTGAGCGTACTTGGACTCGGAGAGAATATCGATACGCCAGCCGGTCAGCTTCGCTGCCAGACGCGCATTCTGACCCTCACGGCCGATAGCCAGGGACAGCTGGTCATCCGGAACCACGGCACGAGCGGAGTACTCACGCGGGTTCGCGATAATGACCTCGGTGACCTTCGCCGGGGACAGCGCCGCAGCGATGAAGGTTGCCGGATCGGTCGAGTAGTCGACAATGTCAATCTTCTCGTCGTTCAGCTCGGCAGCAACCGCACGCACGCGGGCACCCATATCGCCGATGCACGCACCCTTAGCGTTAATGGTCGGGTTCTTCGCGGACACAGCAATCTTGGAGCGGTGACCAGCTTCACGTGCGATGGAGTTAATGGAAACCAGGCCCTCAGAAATCTCGGGAACCTCGTGCTCGAACAGGCGCAGAACCAGGTTCGGGTGCGAACGAGAAACCACAATCGAGGGGCCCTTGGGGCCGCGGCGAGCCTCAACCAGGTAGGCGCGCAGGCGGGAGCCATGCGGGTACTTCTCGCCCGGAACCTGCTCGTTGCTGGGCAGAACAGCTTCAACGGTGCCCAGGTCAACCTGAACCATACGCGGGTTGTTGCCCTGCTGGATCACGCCGGACACCAGGGTGCCCTCACGATCCTTGAACTCACCCAGAACGGATGCGTCCTCAGCGTCACGCAGACGCTGCGAAAGCACCTGACGGACGGTTGCGGCAGCGATACGGCCAAAGTTGTTCGGGGTATCGTCGAACTCGTCAATCTTCTGGTTGTCCTCATCAAGCTCAGGAGCCAGAATGACGAACTCGCCGGTGGTGTGGTCGATGACGGCACGAGAACCCTTAATGGCGCCGGGCTGCTTCATGTACGCGAGCAGCAGGGCGTTCTCAACCAGGGTGAAGAGCTCCTCCATGACGAGAGAGCGCTGCTTCGCCAATGCGCGCAGTGCGCCCAGGTCAATAGTTTTAATATCCTCCACGCTTTTCAGCCTTTCCCAGTTAGCACGGCGCCGGGACGCTCAATGCGCCCCGGCTCCCGAACGGTATATACCTGACACGGAACACCCCGTGCCTGAAGCTTTAATAACTCTATTCTACCGGCTCAGCGGGCGAATTGAAGTCAATCTCGACGTGAGCAGAAGCAATATTTTCCCACGGAAGCAAGCTCGGCTCGTGGTACGACTCCTTCTGGCCCTTCTTCGTGTTCTTCTTACGAGCCAGCACCGGACCCTCATCCTGCACCTCGTGCAGACGCGCCAGGTACTCGGTGCCGTCGGGTGCGGTGACCGCAATCAGGCGGGTACGGGCACGCTCCCAGTGGCGGCGCTCGGTCAGGGCGCGGGTAGCACCGGGCGAGGACACCTCCAGCTCGTAGGGGAAGAACTCGTCGTTTTCATCCGCACGGTCCAGGGCGCTCGAAATCGCACCGGAAATCTCCGCGAGGGAATCCAGCGACAGCGAATCGGTACGCTCAGCGGTGTAGTCCACCGTAATCTTCACGGTACGGTTCGCCGCCGGGCCCGAAATCTTCAGGCCCTCCAGCACCAGCGAGAACTCGGAGATAACCGGGGCAATCGCCTCGGCAACCTCTTCCTCACGGATCGCGCGGGTACCCACGCGCACCGGTGCCTCCACCACGGGCTCGCTATCAGCGCGAGTGCGGGGAGCGTTCACACCATTCGCCACGCGGGATGCGGCACGGCGAGCGCGCGCATTCGGGGCGCTCTTCTTAGAGCCAGAACGCTTCGGCTTGTATGCCACGATTACGCTCCCTTGACTTCTGCGATGACCTCAGCCACCGTGTTCTCCACGGACACCTCACGAGCCTCACCGCTGCGGCGGTCCTTCAGCTCCAGCACGCCGTCCTTGAAGCCGCGACCAATCACCAGGATGGTGGGCACGCCCAGCAGCTCGGCGTCGCCGAACTTCACGCCGGGGCTGGTCTTCGGGCGGTCATCCAGCATGACCTGCAGGCCGGCGGATTCCAGGGATGCGCTGAGCTCTTCAGCGTACTCGTGGGATGCTGCGTCCTTGCCGGTGATGACGATGTGCACATCTGCCGGTGCCAGGTTGCGCGGCCAGATCAGGCCCTTCTCGTCGTGGTTGCCCTCGGCGATAGCAGCCAGTGCGCGGGTCACGCCCACGCCGTAGGAGCCCATGGTCACGGTCTGCAGCTTGCCGTTCTGGTCCAGAACCTTCAGGCCCAGTGCCTCAGCATACTTGCGGCCCAGGGCGAAGATGTGACCCATCTCGATGCCGCGGGCTGCCACCAGTTCGCCGGAGCCGTCCGGTGCCGGGTCGCCTTCGCGCACCTCGCACGCCTCAATGACGCCGTCGGCGGTGAAGTCGCGGCCGAAGACCAGGTTCGCCACGTGCTTGCCCTCTTCGTTTGCGCCGGTCACCCAGCGGGTACCGCGCACCACGCGGGGGTCAACGAAGAAGGGAATGCCGGTTGCGGAAGCTACCGCATCCTCGTCCTCGGTGTGCGCACCGAACAGGGGCGCATCCAGGCTCAGGCCGGGGCCAATGTAGCCCTTGACCAGCTGGGGGTATGCCTTCAGGTCCTCTTCGCTGGCTGCCTCAACCTCAACCTCGCCGCCGATGCCCAGCAGGGCGCCGATGTTGACCTCAACGCGGCCCAGGTCCACGGCACGGTCGCCGGGAACGCCCACGGCGAAGACCTTACGCTCGCCGGAGGGGGTGATGACGGTGCCCAGGAAGCACTTGAGGGTCTGCGAAGCATCCAGGGTGCCGCCGATAACCTCGGAGTGTAGTTCGTTCATGCGCTCCACCAGGGTCTCAATGGTGGCGGAGTCGGGGGTGTCCACAACGAGTGCCGCCGGGGTGTCCACGGTGATTTCGATTTCCTCGGGAACCACGGTGGTGACGGCCTCAACGTTTGCCGCGTAGCCACCCGCGGAACGCACGAAGGTGTCCTCACCGATGGGGGTCGGGTGCAGGAACTCTTCACTGCGGGAGCCGCCCATTGCACCGGACTGTGCGGTCACAATGACAATCTCCAGGCCCAGGCGCTCGAAAATGCGCTGGTAGGCGGCACGGTGCGCCATGTACGCCTCGTTCAGGCCCTCATCGTCAATGTTGAAGGAGTAGGAGTCCTTCATGACGAACTCGCGGCCGCGCAGCAGACCCGCGCGGGGGCGCGCCTCATCGCGGTACTTGGTCTGAATCTGGTACAGGTAAACCGGAAGGTCCTTGTAGGAGGAGTACAGGTCCTTGACCAGCAGGGTGAACATTTCCTCGTGGGTGGGTGCCAGCAGCATGTCGGCACCCTTGCGGTCCTTGAGGCGGAAGAGGTTATCGCCGTATTCGTCCCAGCGGTTGGTTGCCTCGTAGGGCTCGCGGGGCAGCAGTGCGGGGAAGTGAACTTCCTGCGCACCAATGGCGTCCATCTCTTCGCGGATGATGTTCTCGACCTTGCGCAGTACCTTCAGGCCCAGGGGCAGCCAGGTGTACACGCCCGGGGCTGCGCGGCGGATGTAACCGGCGCGAACCAGCAGCTTGTGGCTGGCGACCTCAGCGTCTACGGGGTCCTCGCGCAGAGTGCGCACGAAGAGGTTGGAAAGGCGAAGTACCACGATTCTCCTTGAAAGGTCGATAGGTTTAGGTAGGGTGCCCACGGCTCACCGGGTAAGCCACGAAAAAGGCACAGTCGTCTTTAATTTTATAGCGTTTTAGGGTTCGGCGTGTTTAGCGCTCAAAAATGATGGTCGAGAACTGCCCAATCTGCTCCCAACCGGTCCCCCGGTACATGGCAAGAGCGCGGGCGTTGTAGTCGTTCACGTACAGGCTCAAATGCGGGTAGCGGCGCTGCAGAATCTGCGCGGCGGCGGCAAAGAACGGCTTAGCCAGCCCGTAGCCGCGGTAGTCCGGGTGCAGCCACACGCCCTGCACCTGCGCGGCATCCAGGTTCACGATGCCCGCATCCGCCTTGAAGATAACGCGACCGTTCACATCGGTGACAATGGCGCAACGCTGACCGGCAATCAGCGTGCGCAGGCGCGCCGCGTAGCCCTCCCCGTAGCGGGCAACCGGGTCGAAGCCGACCTCCTCGGTGAACATGGCGGCTGCAGCGGGCAGAAGCTCCCCCAGGTCCGCGGAGGTGGCGAGGCGCGCATACCCGGCAGGCTCACCGCTGAGTTGGACAGCACCGGCGGGGCTCTGCCCCGGCTTGAGGGGCTCGGGTTTGAGAGGCGCGGGCAGGTGCGCCGGCAGCTCAGGAAGCTCCGCCTCGTAGAAGCGGGCGAGGTCCTTCTCCGGCGGCAGATACAGTAGCGGCTGATTGGGACGCTCCGACAGAACCCGTGCACGGTGATCGCAACCGTCACCCAGGCTCGGCTGCAGCATCTGCAGTAGCGGGCTCTTAGCGCCGCGAGTCTGCTCGCACAGCTCCTGCATGCGCGTCCACAGGGGCATCACGAAGGCGCTCTCACCGAACATGGAATCCAGGCGAGAACCCACCTGCAGTAGCAGCTGAGCCAGCGCGTCACGATGTGCGAGCGCCGTAGCATCCAGCGCCACTGTGTCCAGGGCGGGAGTGTCCAGGGTGGTGGCATCCGCCGCTTCAGCAACGGGAGAATCCACATCGTGCTCAGCATGTTCAACAGCGACATGTTCAACTGCGACATGTTCAATTGCGGCACCGCACAGCCGCACCGGCACCACATTCGAACCCAACAGCAGCACACAGCACAACTGCCCGTCACGCTCACAACCCACAAAACCCTGATAGTAGTGCAGCGGAATACGCGGGGACCTCACCGGAAGAGGGCACGCCAAATAATGCTCAATGGAGTACAGATTCGGGACCGGGTCACTGAACAGGACCTCCTCCAGCTCATCGCACCACCGAGCATCCAGAGCAAAAACGTGTTCCTTCACGCGATCAGGCATAGGGGAAGAATCCATCGACGAAACAGCAACAGACGAAACAGCAACACGCCGGGCACGATGAGCCTTACGGCGGCGAGAAAAAAGAGTGAACATGACCTGGTGAGTGATAGAGAATGAGCGGCAAAAAAATAAGTGAAACCACGGGGACACGCACCCCCGAAAAAGCGACCGGATCCTGCGGCCACAACCAGCAGCGGCAAGCACCAAGCCTGCCACCACCATAACCGGACATAACCGGAAAAGCGCGGAGGCGCCCTCACCAGGGCGCCTCCGCGCACAAAAGCTAACTAGCTCACCGAAACAGCCGGGGAACCCTCGGGAACATACTCGCCCGAAGCCTCCATCTCAGCAGCAATACGGGTCGCCTCTTCAATCAGAGTCTCAACGATCTGATCCTCAGGCACAGTCTTAATGACCTCACCCTTCACAAAAATCTGGCCCTTACCGTTACCGGACGCAACACCCAGGTCAGCCTCACGAGCCTCACCCGGACCGTTCACCACGCAACCCATCACGGCTACACGCAGCGGAACCTTCATGTGCTCCAGGCCCTTAGTCACGTTCTCAGCAAGCTCCCACACGTTCACCTGCGCACGACCACACGACGGGCAAGAAACAATATCCAGCTTGCGGGGGCGAAGGTTCAGCGACTCCAGGATCTTGGTGCCCACCTTCACCTCCTCAACCGGAGGAGCAGACAGCGACACGCGAATGGTGTCACCAATACCCTGAGACAGCAGAGTACCGAACGCCACCGAGCTCTTAATAGTGCCCTGGAACGCCGGACCAGCCTCAGTCACACCCAGGTGCAGGGGCCAGTCACCGCGCTCAGCCAGCTGACGGTACGCCTCCACCATCACCACAGGGTCATTGTGCTTCACAGAAATCTTGAAATCACGGAAACCGTGCTCCTCAAAGAGCGAAGCCTCCCACACAGCAGACTCAACCAGAGCCTCCGGAGTAGCCTTACCGTACTTCTCCAGCAGACGCTTATCCAGCGAACCAGCATTCACACCAATACGCAGAGAAACGCCGTGGTCCGAAGCCATCTGAGCGATTTCCTTCACCTGGTCATCGAACTTACGGATATTACCCGGGTTCACACGCACAGCACCGCAACCAGCCTGAATAGCCGCATACACGTACTTCGGCTGGAAGTGAATATCAGCAATCACCGGAATACGGGACTGCTTCGCAATAATGGGCAGAGCCTCCGCATCCTTATCAGTCGGGCACGCCACACGCACAATATCGCAACCGGCAGCGGTCAACTCAGCAATCTGCTGCAGAGTCGCACCAATGTCGTGGGTCTTAGTGGTCGTCATCGACTGCACCGAAATCGGAGATTCAGAACCAACACCGACAGAACCCACCTTAAACTGGCGAGTCTTACGACGCGGGGACAGAACCGCGGGAGCGGGCTTCGGCATACCAAGGCTGACCGACAAGGTTTTCCTCCATACATGGGTTATGAAGGACGTACGACGCATCCTTCGTTCAACTTTTTATTGTGCCACTGACGCGAAAGAAACCACTAATACGGGTACCCTTACCGCGTGCAACAACACACTAAAACAGGGTGATGGGCTTAACAATATCCGCCACAATCAGAATGACAGACATCACAATGAACGCGCCAGCCACCACATACGTCAACGGCAACAACTTCACCGGATCAAACGGACCCGGATCCTTACGCCCAGTCAAACGCGCAAAGAAACGACGCACACCCTCCCAGAGGGCACCCAACACGTGGCCACCATCCAGAGGCAGAAGCGGAATCAGATTAAACGCAAAAAGCATCAAATTCATATTCGCCACCAGCGAGACCAACATCGCAGCCTTCGCCTTCACATCAATACGGTCAGTAGCCGTCACCTCACCAGCAATACGACTCACACCAACCACAGACACCGGCGACTCAACACTACGCTCACCACCAGTCACCAAAGTCACCGTCAACTCCCACACACGCTGCGGCAACGACAACATCGACGAACCCACACGCGAAAGCGTATCGCCCACCATCGCAGGCACCTCAGTAATAGAACCCGGCACCAACTCACTCGACGGCGAAACACCCACAAAACCGCCACGAGTCGTCGCAATCGAACCGTCCGCAGCACGCGCATACTGGCCCTTACCATCAGAAACCGGGCGAATCATCTCAACCGGAGTCACCGACAAATCCAGACGCTGACCATTACGCTCCACCGTCAAAGTGCTCGGATGAGAACCCGCCGCACGAATCGCCGAAGACACAGCCTCCCACGAACCCGTCGACGCACCATTCACAGCAACCACACGGTCACCCACCTGCACACCAGCAGCCTTCGCAGGCGACGGAGTGGACTTATCAGTACACTCGCCATAGCTAATCGAATCATGAGTGACATTCACGCTCGGCACGCACTCAGACACCGCCGACACCTTATTCGTCACCTGCGCCGTACCAAAACCACAAATCAGCACAGCAGTACACACCACACCAATCAGCAGGTTCATGGTCGGGCCACCCAGCATAATCACCATGCGCTTGAGCACCGGCAACTTATAGAACAGGCGGTCCTCATCACCGGGCTTCAGGCGCTCAGCATCCGCCGCACGCGCCTCCTCAGCCATGGACGCAAACGGGCTGGTACTGCCCGAATGGCCCTCCTCATGGTGCTCCTTCACCTCAGCAGGGCTCGGCGGGTACATGCCAATCATCGAGATGTAGCCGCCCAGCGGGATCGCCTTGAAACCGTACTCAGTCTCGCCGCGGCGGAAAGAGAACACGGTCTTACCGAAGCCAATCATGTACTGCGGAACGCGCACATTGAACAGCTTCGCGGGCACCAGATGCCCCACCTCGTGCAGGGCAATCGAGACGGCAATAGCGATTGCCATGAGGATAATGCCCACAGCGTACAGCAGGATTTCCACGCTTTTTCTCGTTTCGGTTCGGGGATACGAAGCTTCTAGGATACTCGCTTAGCCTGTGAAGGCGCCCTCCCCCGCCTCATATGACTATGCAGGACGGTGTGGGTGGGTACGCTATACCCTTCCTCCGGTGAGGTGCGGGCATGTGGAGGGGTGGTGTTCGTCCTCGTTCCTACAGGGGCAC
>NZ_KV821833.1:0-1839 GCF_001815755.1 Rothia sp. HMSC061C12 | reverse complement strand
AGTGGCTTTTCGAAACACATGTGGCTTCTCAGCATAAGACCCACGGGGCTGATTTACATGTCGGGCCAGTCGCGGTGCAACGAATACTCCGTATCCCCATCACCATTATCGTTCAGGTGCCAACGCTGACCGGTACGAATATCGGCCTTGCGCAGACGCGGGTTCGGGTTATCCGGCTTGCCAATAGTCGGATCGTTCTTGCAGCCCCAGCGAGTGTCGTCGTAGCTGCAGTCACCTGCCACGCGTCCCACATCAACCCACCACACACGCACCAGCAACGGGTCACTGGTCGCCTGCGGGGTCACTTCCATCATCTGCCACGGGCCACCATCCACACGGAAACGAGCCGTGTAGTGCACGGTCGCATACGCGTGGAAGTTGCCAGAGCGCTGGTAGGCGTAACTCGTTGCGGTTTCACGCGGGCGTTCACGGGGATAGGTGGTCACGGGCTGACCTGCCGTGTAGTGGGTGTCTGTATCTCCGTTGCCGTACTCGATGACATAGGAGGAGGGCATGAGCTCAATTTCGACGTGTCCGGCGAGCATGTCTGCTTCGAGGCGGTAGGGGCCTCCGTCATCGACGTAGAAGTTGATCTGGTCGCCCTTGTAGACGTTGGGGTCGCCTTCTGCTCGGCCAGTGCCTGCGGGGTTGTTATAGGACTGATGCAGGGTCGGCTTACCCGGTTCTAGCGATTCTGCTGCGTGGCGGATTTCCTCCATGACTTCTTCGTAGGTCGGGCCGGTGGGACCTGGGCTGTCGGCACTGGTGAAGGTGCGGGTATTGTTCGGGATGCAACTAGCAGAGGAAGGGCTTCGGGGACTTCCGTGATCTACAGGAATGCCAGATTCAAGCGACATATTTGTGAACTTGAATGTTCCTATTCTTCCGTCTTTGGTTGTGCATGACATAATATTGGGATTTTCGTTGGCGTAGGTAACTTTTACGCCGTTTCCCTGATTTACCGTGGAATAAGTATATTGTTGCTGAATTTCCTGGTTGGCATTATCTGCACCTGTATTTTTCTCATCGTAACCATCTTGACTGCCTCGCGAAGTAGTTGTTTCAACTTCGATTTGGCAAACTTTAGCTGATGTGTCAGAACAAGGCGCAGTAATAACGTATGCATCAACGTTAGTGGTACCGCAAAATCCTAGAATGCAAGATAGAGAAAAAATCCCACTGCATTTTATTATTTTGTTCATTATTTTAGTCTTCTACCTGTTCGTAACCGATAATTTTCCATGAAGAGTCGGAGTACTTAAATTCAAATTTCCAGGTGTCATTATCCTTCTGGATATTTCGGTTTCGGCGCCATTCTCCGGTAGGCTCCACAAGAGTTATATAATTCCACTCGCGATATGCCTTCCAAAAATAGGTTTCCCCATCCTCAGACCACGGATTTCCATCAGCAACATAGTTGTCAATGCCATCAATAATCCACCCGCCGCGCTTATACAAGTCCTCAAAGCTCTTATATCCCTTAAGTTCACTTTCAAAATTACTGGAAATGTATTTTCGGGATTCCGTAAAATCGCCTACTTGAATTCCGTAATTAGTCCATTTCACCCAAGCATCCATCGTCTTACGGATACCTTCAATAGACTTCTCACGATAGCCCTCTTCAGGGGCGTTAGGCTTCGGCACGTTCTGAGCAGGGCCCTTGCCGTCCGCAGGGCGGTACTCGCCATCAGGCGCCTTCGAGCCGCCCGAGTAGCCTCGGACAGTAGAGGGGGTTGCTGAAGCTGATGCAGATTCAGATGCCGCAGCAGAAGTAGATGCCGATTCGCTTGGTGCGGCAGTTGCGGTGGCTGCCGCCTCGTTATTTGCCTGCTGGCCACA
>NZ_KV821832.1:0-31309 GCF_001815755.1 Rothia sp. HMSC061C12 | reverse complement strand
TAATGCGTCCAAGTTTCGGGGCGCAGTTCACTCCGGCACGGGGGCTTTTTTGTATAGGTCTATTGCGTGGCACTATTTGGAGGCGCGCGGCTTGGCGAAGCGGCGCTCACCCAGGTACCCGAGCAGGCTACCGAATGCGGTCCACTGTAGTGCCGCCAAAAGCAGGGTGGACAGGTCGGTCACCTCAAAGGAATTGGGGATGACCTTGAACCACAGCAGCGGCAGGTAAATCAGGAACAGAATGGGGGACGCCCACACGAAGAACGGGACGGGGCGCTTAGCCGACGGATACTTAGCTCGTGAGTACGACATTGTGACCTCCAAGGGGTGTCATGATGCTTGAGGCACCAGGGTGCGGAGGGAACTCCGCTGTCACTACATCATAATGCAAAAGGTTCTTGTGAGGCAGGAAAAGGCCGCCGTGCCAGATAGTCTCCGGCGCGGGGGCTTCTCGTATGAGCTTTTGTTAGAGGTACTTCTCCAGGCTGCTCTCCGCCATGCGGGAGAGCTGCTCGCGCACCGTGCGGGCACGAGCCTCACCCACACCGTCCACGGCGCGCAAATCCTCAAGGGACGCCGCCATCAGAGCCTGCAGGCTGCCGAAGCGCTCCACCAGACGCTCAGAAATAGCGTTCGGGATGCTCGGAATACCGGCGAGCAGACGGAAACCGCGAGGCTGCAGGGGGAACTCCAGGTCGGGGTTCTCGCCAAAGCCGACAGTGCGGGCAATCGTGCGCAGATCCACGATAGCCATATCGTCCAGGTTCTGAAGCGCCTCAACGCCGGCGGCGATCAGCTCGTCATTCGTCTCGGGCAGATAGTCGCGCAGAATCAGATCGCTGGCGGTCATCTCGGGGGCGCGCAGCTCCTCCAGCTGCAGGGCAATCAGGCGGCCGTGCACGCCGAGCTCCAGCACGTAGTGGCTGACCTCGCGGATAATGCGGTTCACCATCTCCATACGCTGAAGGGTCATCGCCACATCCGCCAGGGACACGTTGGACTCAATCTCCAGGGCCGAGAGTGAGGAAAGCACCGAACGCAGGCGCTTCTTATAGCTTTCAAGGGTCTGAATCGCCTGGTTCGCGCGGGCCATGAGGTACTGGCTGTCCTCGACCGTGTAGCGGGTGCCGTCAACGTACACCGAAATCATAGACATCGACGCGCTCACCGAAATCACCGGGAAACCGGTCTGAATCGCGGTGCGTTCGGCGGTGCGGTGGCGGGTACCGGACTCGTTCGTGTCAATGGAGGCGTCCGGCATGAGCTGCACGCCGGCGTGCAACAGGCGGGTGGCGTCACGGTCGCAGATGATAGCGCCGTCCATCTTCGCCAGCTCGCGCAGGCGCGTTGCCGAGAACTCGGTGTCGATGTTGAAACCGCCCGAAGACAGGGAGGATACGGTGCGGTCGGATCCGAGTACGATGAGCGCGCCCGTACGGCCACGCATGATGCGTTCCAGGCCCTCGCGGAGCTCGGTGCCGGGGGCGATTCGGGCGATAGTTTTAAGCAATAGGTCACTATAATTCATCTGCACAAAAAACATTGTACCTGTAAGGGTGGTTATTGAGCCAGGTCAGGGGCGGAACGGCGGGCTAAAGTGCCTCAAAAGCGAACGGATATTCTCGATATTTATACGGGAGTGCACGAGGTGAAACTATCTGCATTTAAGGGTAAAAGTGTGTTCTGCGGTACCCCTTTTCGCCGTGACTAAACACCGCGCACCATATCGCCCCAGACCCTAAAATAGACCCATGACCGCGCGCACGAAAAACACCAAAACCGCACCCGCCTACCGCTGCACCGAATGCGGCTGGACCACCGCCAAATGGGTAGGCCGCTGCGGCGAATGCCAAACCTGGGGCACCGTCGAAGAAGCCGCCGGGGGCACCCGTGCGCGCACCCGCGCCGCATCCAGCGTGCAGAAACCCGCCCAGCCCATTGCAGAAGTCGACTCGCGCGTAGCCGCCTACATGAGCACCGGAAACCCCGAATTTGATCGCGTGCTCGGTGGTGGACTCGTACCCGGCGCGGTCATCCTCATGGCGGGCGAACCCGGCGTGGGCAAATCCACCCTGCTGCTGGATGTCGCCGCCACCTTCGCGCGCGGCACCGCCGGGATTGCGGGACAGCAGGGGGCGCAGAATATCGCACCCCAGCCGCCGCGCCCGGTCCTGTACATCACCGGCGAGGAATCCGCCGCGCAGGTCAAACTCCGCGCCGACCGCATCGGCGCCATCGCGGACACCCTCTACCTGACCAGCGAAACTGACCTCGGCACCGCCCTAGCGCATATTGAGCAGGTCAACCCCTCCCTGCTGGTCATCGACTCGGTGCAGACCCTCGCCTCCGCGGAAGTTGAGGGTAGCGCCGGCGGTGTGACCCAGGTGCGTGAGGTTGCCGCCTCCGTGATTGCCGCGGCTAAGGAACGCAATATGTGCACCCTGCTCGTGGGTCACGTGACTAAGGAAGGCACCATCGCGGGCCCGCGCCTGCTTGAGCACCTGGTGGACGTGGTCTGCCAGTTCGAGGGCGATAAGCACTCGAATATCCGCATGCTACGCGCGATTAAGAACCGCTTCGGACCCACCGACGAGGTGGGCTGCTTCGACATGCACGAGGACGGCATCGCACCGGTGCTGGACCCCTCCGGCATGTTCGTCTCCAGTACCCCGCACCCGGTGGCGGGCACCTGCGTGACCGTCACGATGGAGGGCCGCCGACCCCTGCTCGCGGAGGTACAGGCGCTACTGGATCAGGCGGTGGCACCCGCCCCGCGCCGTACCGTTTCGGGCCTGGATTCGGCGCGTATTCAGATGCTGCTGGCGGTGCTGCAGCGCCGCGCCGGGCTGAACGTGGGCAAGCTCGACTGCTATGTATCCACGGTGGGCGGCGCAAAAATTGCCGAGCCCGCCGCCGACCTGGCGTGCGTCATGGCGCTTGCCTCGGCGGCGCAAAATAAGCCGCTACCGCGCAAACTCGCAGTCTTCGGCGAGGTGGGCCTGGCGGGTGAAGTGCGCGCCGTGCCGGGCATCCGCCAGCGCATTGCGGAGGTGGGCCGCCTGGGCTTCACGCACGTGCTGGTGCCCGCCTCCCCGACCGGCGTGGGGGACGTGCCCGAGGGCGTGACCGTGCGTGAGGTAACCACCCTGGGCGAGGCGCTCGCGCTGCTCTTCCCACAGAAGTAGCCGCCCGCGCATCAACAGCATAGAGATAGCGGAGGAGGGGGCTCCCGGCTGGCGTGAATACCGGCCGGGAGCCCCCTCCGTTGCGTCTTGATGGGTTGCCGCTGACCCCGCTAGAAACCCTCCAGAAACCCGCTAGGAGGAGCGGCTCTCCTCCTCGTTCTCGTGCAACATGATGTTGATCGAGCGGGTGTTGAGCTTGTTCGTGTGGTGGGTGTTCACCGCGCTATCGGTCACGTCATCAACCACCGTGGAGTCGTCCATGTCAGCGTCAACAATCGGGATTGCCGAGGTGCGTGGTGCATGCTTCGTGACCGCCTCGCCCAGGGGCACCAGAACCGCCACGGCGTCCTTGTGGGACATGCCGGTCGCCTCCAAAAAGTCGACCACAATCAGGCGGAGCATCAGCACCAGCGACTCGCCCTCAAAGGTCGCCACACCCATGGTGCGCGGCTCGAGGGTGCCGGCAAGCTTGATCATGCGTTCGCGTGCCTCCATCATGTAGTGCTCGCGTTCGCCTTCCGTCGGTGCAGACATGCCCAGGCCGAGGCTCTGCGCTGCCAACGACAGCTCGGTCAGCGCGTCACTGAGTGAAAGCTGCGCGGCAGTTCGTAGCTGCACGTGGTGAATCGTGGACGCCATGCGGCGGTTGAGCACGCGGTCGTTACGAATCGCCAAATCCACCGCGGCGAGGGTCTTCGCCATGCGCGCCAGCTCGCCCTTGCTCTTGCGGCTATTCCAGGACAGCTCGCTCATGCCCTGCGCGGTAATCAGGTCACCGCGGCATGCATCGTAGAGCGGCTGCAGGGCGCGCGCATCGAGCAGGCTCTGGTACGCCTTGTTGTAATCGTAGTAGCGGATTGCCTCGGAGGAGAGCTGGAAAACCTTCGCGAACGCATCCATGAGAGCCTGCGCGCGGGCACGCGGGTTCTTACGCGGGTCGCGCGGCATCAGATACATCGCGAGGAACGCGAACGCGCCACCGACGATACCGTCAAAACTGCGGGTGAACGCATCGTCAGGTACGGGCAGCAGCAACGTGAAACAGGCCTGGAAGCTGAGCTGAATCGTAAAAATAATGCCCTTATCAATAAATCGGGCAATAATCACGGTCAAGAAAAGCACCACTGCCGCCTGCCAGGTACCGTGACCGAGCAGGATCAGCAGAAGGTCGCCAATGAGAATGCCGAGGGTCACGCCGAAGGAGACCTCAAGGATTCGGCGGGAATGCTTAGCACCGCTTACATAGCCGAGGGATACGAGGGCAGCCACCGGCGCGAAAATGGGCTCGTGGTGGCCCAGGACGCGCTCAGCGAAAAGCCAAGCGCCCATAGACGCCGCAACAATCTGCACAGACTGAAAGAAGTCTGCTCGGACTCGGTGAATACCCTCATGAATGAACTGTCGGGTGTTCTGTTCAGTAGTGCGTAGAATGTCTGCGAATCGTGCCATGGGCACCATCATACCGGCGCACATGCGGTGCACAAGGGGGTAGGGGAGTGTTGGGTTGAAGTGTGAGAGACCCCGCGCCCCGAACCCCGCTTAGCGCCTCGGCTTGGGCGGTTTTGCGTGCCGAAACCTCAGCTTGCGTGCCGAAACCTCAGTGCAAGGGGCTTAGCCGCGAATCTAGCCGCGGAGGCGGCGCGCCACCCTCGCCAGCAGACCCGGCTGGGCGGGATGCGCCTCGGCGGGTGCTTCAGAATAAGCCTCAACGGTGACGGGGCGCGTCTGTTCTGCACCGTGCGCCCCGTGAATACCGTGCGCGCTGTACCCGCCACCGATTGTGCGGGCGCGCTCGAGCTGCCGGCGGTGCTCGGCATCCCAGGAATGCGCCCGGTCAGACATCGCCCACTCGAACCCCGCGGTGAGGGAGGTTTCGGTGAAGAGCTCGCGGGCGGCACGGACGGTCGCACCCAGCGGCTCGGGGAGCGCCGGAACCTGCTCCACGGCGGGGAAGGGCGCGGGTGCCTCTACTTCGTCCAGCTTTTCTGCGCCAGATGCAAGAATCTGCGCCAGCAGGTAGGCACGTTCGGCTCGCAGAACCTCCAGCAGCTCGGTGCGGCGCGCATCCGATGTCACCGCCGCGTGTCGCAGGGCGGCGGCAACCATCAGCTCGGGAACACCACCGGCGAGCATGCCCAACGGCAGGGTGAACTCGCCCAGCCCGTACAGGCTCAGGGCGCCGCCCACGCGCATCTGCGTGAAGGCATCCGGCACGAGGGCAAGCACGGGAATACCCGCCGCGGCGGAGAACACCGCCGGGTGGTAGCGGCTGGTCAGAGTAAACGCCGCCGCACGGTGCACGGCGATGCTCTGGTCGGCGTGCAGAATCGGTAGCAGGGTCGCCGGGGTGGATGGGCTGAGCCGCTCGGCGATGCGCTGGTGCGCCTGAATATCGCCGCTTGTCGGGTCCTGCGGGTCACCGTAGTGGCTCAGGAAAACGGGTGCGTAGCCGTGTTCGCGCCACATGCCGTCGAGTAGGCGCGCAATCTGCTGCGCCTGCTGGTTGGTGCATTCGTTGACGGTTACGCAGACGTAGTGCTCCGGCAGCTCATCAAGCGCCTGACCTGCAGAAATACCCTCCGCATAGTGCAGGGTACGCGCTGGGGAAGCCACCGGGTAGTCGGTGGCGTCGTCCACGCTCAGGCGCGCGTCAATACCCCGCTCACGGCACCAAGCGAGGGAAGAACGTTCACGCACCGTCACCGAGCGGGCGGTGCGCAGCATGCGCTCTAGAACCTGCGCGTCCTCGGGGCTGAGGACCGGGCCCAGGGACTGACCGGTCACGTACACGGGCACGCCCGCATGCTCGGCGGCACGCACCGCGGCGGCACGTTCGTAGAGCAGCCAACCGTAACGGGAGTTGAGGTTACCGCCGCCGGAGACCACGATCGCATCCATTGCGGCGATGGAGTCCGCGAACTCCACCATGCGCTCAACGGTCTGCTCCAGCGGATGCAACACCTCGGGCAGCGCCTGCACCTGCGGTAACGCCACCAGCTCGGTAACGGAGGGGCGCTCTCGGTCGGCGTGCAGCTCCGTCAGGACGCACTCGAACGCCGCGAGGGTCAGCTCGCGTTCAGCCGGCGCCCAGGGGAAGAGGAAAAACGGCAGGTACTCGTAGGGCGCGCCCGCCTCATGCTGTGCCGCCTCATGATTCACCGCTGCGCCAATATAGCGCGCCGAATGGCCCACATCGCGGGTCATGAGGGTGACCGCCGCGCCGCCTTCGGAAAGCGCCTGAGCGCTCGCAATGGTCATGGCTTCGTCGCCCACGTGGTAGGTGTGCTGGCCGATATCGCCAATGACGAGCACGCGCGGTGCTTCAGTAACGGGCAGTGCTGTAGAAGAATGATTGTTCTCTGTCATGGCTATGCGCCCTTCTGATCTGCCGACTCAGCCTCAGCACCGCGACGAACTAGGGAACGCTTCGCCAAGGAACGCAGCGCGCGGCCCGGGGTGCGCAGGTGCTTCAGAACCCGCAGACGCTCCTCAATAGCCTGCTGGCGGTTCTCAATGGCCTGCTGACGGGCCTCAATACGTGCCAGGCGGCTCTCAATAGAGCGCAGAATATCTAGGGATTCGCGGGTCAGATCGTGCCCGTCAATCACGCGACGCTCCAGGTCAGCCGCCAAATGCGCCTGATACAGGTACGCACCCGGTCGGGCACCCGCCTGCAAATCCTCACGGATAGCGCGGGCACGCACCATCGAATCGAAGCGGGCGTGATCAGCCTGGCGCTTCACGCTAT
Source organism: Rothia sp. HMSC061C12 (assembly GCF_001815755.1). NCBI lineage: Bacteria > Bacillati > Actinomycetota > Actinomycetes > Micrococcales > Micrococcaceae > Rothia > Rothia sp. HMSC061C12. Next base: position 24,376 of record NZ_KV821832.1, on the reverse strand, counting down.
TCGCCTCGGAGCCCTCCGCGTCGGGGCGTAGCGACCAGTACGCCAGCGGCTCATCCACCAGCAGAATATCCGCAACGGAGGCGGCACGCATGTTGAACTCCCAGTCGCCGACCACCGGCAGGGACTCATCGTAGAAACCGACCAGCTCGTGTAGGCTGCGGCGGTAGAGAATACCGATCGGCACGGCACGGTTCGTGCGGAAGAGGAACTGCAAACCCATGCCGGGCAGGCCGTCGTGGAAAATACGCTCCTCGTACACCTCGAACTCGCCGTCGGCGTTCTCACGTTCGTACCGCTCCACAACGCGGGTGGTGCACATGAGCGCGCCGCTCTCTTCCAGCGCCGCGACGGTGCGCTCCAGGAACTCGGGTGCCCACAGGTCGTCGTCATCGTGAATCGCCACGTATTCGGAGGTGGTCGCCGCCAAACCGGCGTTGGATGCCGCCTCCATGTTGCCGCCGGCGGTGGTCAGCAGCTGCACGCGGCTGGAATCGTGCGCGTTAGAACCCAGCAAACCCAGTGGAGAAGCCTCAATGACGGCGCGGGTTGCCTGCTCGTCGCCTCCGTCGTTAATCACGCAGACCGTGTAGTCGGTGAAGGTCTGCTGCGCGATATTCTCCAGCGCGCGGCTCAAGAAGCGGGGGCGGCCCTTCGTGCGGACCAGAATAGCTACGGTAGGGGAAGACATAACCACAATCAGTCGAGGGTGAGTGGGCGCGTGCCAGCCCAAGAACTCAACCATTATGAGGGTGCGCACCGTTCAGACTCAACCCGCCGCCCGGCTATCCCGCGGCAGTGAGCATGCACCGCCCCTAAAATCTAGTGGATGGACTGTAGAGCCACCATCGCCAGCACTCCGAACACAAAGCACGCCGGAATGGTTACCAGCCACACCAGAAGAATCTGCAGAACAATCCTGGACTTCAACGCATTAAAACGCTGGTTCACGCCCGCGCCGAGCGCCGAGGCGGTCGCCAGGTGCGAGGAGGAGAACGGCACCTGCAGCAGGAAGTAGCCGAGTACCTGAACCACGGCGGTCGTACCCTGGGCAACCGCGCCGCGGAACGGGTCCAGACGCACCATCTTGTAGGCGAAGGTGTAGCCGATGCGGCGGCCACCGGTCAGCGTGCCCGCACCCAGGCTGAGGGAAATGATGAGGGCGCCCAGCAGCATCCCGCCCCTGGTGAGGGACTGGAGTAGCGCCGGGTCCATGATGCGTTCGCTCAGCAGCGCCCACAGCAGCAAGTACAGGTAGCCGGTCTGCAGGCCGTGCAACAGCGAAATTGCGGAGGCAGACACCGCCAGCACCTCGCGGGCGTGCTGATTCACCAGGCGCGGATTATGCCCCACCACGAGCCGGTAGAACGGCACCACCATCAGCCAGGACAGCAGAAAAATGAGCGGCGGCAGGTAGAAGAGCGGCAGCAGGGTCGCCCCAAAAATATGCGGCAGGAAGGCGAGCGAACCGAAGCCTTCAGCGGCGCTGTCGATCCTTGTTTGGGTCCACCAGCTCACGCCGGCAAGGGCACCCACCAGCGCGTGGGTCGAGGAAGACGGAATCCTCGAAACCCAGGTGAGCACACCCCAGATAGCGCAGACCAGCAGCGCCGCAACAATACCGTTCAGGCCGGTGACGCCGTCCGGGGCGCTCACCCACGAGGCGGAATACTCACCGAGCAGCAGGAACGCACCGACCACGCCGAGCACGTTGAAGAGCGCGGCAAGGTACAGGGCGGAGCGCTCGCCGAGGGCGCGGGTACGCACCGGAACAGCGACGGCGTTTGAGGCGTCGTGCACACCGGTGACGTAGACCGCGGCAATAAAGGCGCAGCAGGCGAGAAGACCCAGGAGCATTAGGATTCCTGAACGATGATGCGGCCGATTTCGGCGGACACATCACGCATAGCGTTGGAGGCGGCGGTCAGCTGCGCCAGGAAGGTGGCGTAGCGGCGGTACCGTTCGGGGGTGTAGCGTTCGGCAATGTACGCGTCGTATTCTTCGGCGGTGCGCAGCGCCTGGCGGGAGATGCGCAGCATGTCCATCCAGTAGTTGTCGAGGCCGCGAATGTCGGCGAGTTTGGGGATGACGGCGGCGGTCAGCACCGCCTGACGCTGAATAATGTCCAGGATCGAGGTGATGTGCGTAGCGAAGCCGTCAATGCTGTGCAGGGACAGCACGTGCGCGGCGCTGGTGAGCTTCTCAACGGCGTTGGTGAGCTTGCGTGCCAGCGTGTACAGGTCTTCACGCGGGATCGGTGGGGAGAAGGAGCTACGCACCTCGGTGAGGGTGCGGAACAGCAGGTTCGTGGAGTCCGCCTCGTGGGTGAGCATGCGTTCGAAGAGTTCGGGGTACTCCGCGACGGGGGAGCCGACCATTTCAGAGAGCAACGCGGCGGCCTCACCGACCTGCGCTGAAATTTCAGCGAGGGAGGCGAGGGATTCGTTAGCGTGGGGAAAAAGTCGGTGCAGCATAGTTCCCAGTCTAACCAGTATCGGGGGTTGCGGGTGCGCGCAGCTCGGGGGTATCTCACGGGGCACACGGTTTTTATGCGCAATCGCGCCGAGCTGACGGCTGCTTCTAGACGGGGTTTTAAACGAAAAACGGTGGGGGTCGATTTCTCGACCCCCACCGGAACGTTTAGGGATGTCGGGTTGGGAGCGCCTCTCGGCGGAAGGCCGCTCGAAGCGGCTAAAGATTTGGAGCCCGGGGCTACCTATTAGCAACCCGACATCTTGTAATTATTATCCACCCGTACCCGGCACAGAGTCAATCGGAAACAGGCTTTTCACGCCTGCGTGACCCAATGTGGAACCTGTGCCAATTCGCGGCATGAACCCGCATTTTTGGGCGGCTAAACGGCGCAGAAGACTAGAATGCTTCGAGGTTGGGTTGCGATTTTTCCTGCGCAGAATCAGCCCCGGAACCCCCGTTAGCCTGTTAACTAGCCTCAACGGCGCGCAGCTGGGCGGCGACCGCCTCCAAATCGTGCGCAATCTGCTCCATCTGCTGTGCCTGACGCGGCATACGAGCGCGACGCTCCACCGCCTCACGCTTCACCTCGTGGCTACCCGGAACCGCACCATCCTGTCCGGCAGAGCGCGCATAATCGGTACGAATACCCAACGCCACCACGTGCGCAAACGCGGCGCAGCGTTCCATCGCAATATCCATATCGCCGGTGTACAAGCCCGCCAGAATCTCATCAATCGTACGGACCACCTCATCGGCACCCGGCGGGTCGGGAACACCCGCCACCACGTGCGAACGGTAATCCTCCGCCATACCCAGCTCAAAGGCGCGACTCACCCCGCGCGGCGAACGATGCACCACATCCCGCAGCCAGTACATGCGCCACAGCGCACCCGGCAGGGAGTGGGCGCTCGCGTGGGACCAGAGTTCGGCGAGCATTTCGATACCGTAGTCGTCGGTGAAGCTGACGAGCCGCTCGGTCATCTGCTCGTCGGTGCCGCGTCCGCGCATCAGCAGGATACGTGCGGAGGCGTGTGCCGCCTCTTCGCGTGCGGCGGGGTCCATGCCGCCTTCGTGGCGTTCAAACTTTTCGGCGGAGTAGAGGACGGGTCGGTGGTGGGTTCGGTGTCGGGTGCGCCCGGAGGCGCTGGGTGATGATGTGGGTGTAGACATAGGATTTTCCAGTGTACCGCCACTGCGCTGGGGTCGGTAGTGTATAGTATTTCTATCTGCACACTTTCAATTTTGTGTGGATGGAGCGCCTTTAGCTCAGTCGGTAGAGCTACGGACTTTTAATCCGCAGGTCGTGGGTTCGAGCCCCACAGGGCGCACTAGCCGACCCGTCGCCTCCCGCTTTGCGGGGGTCGGCGGGTTTTTGCGTCTTCACCCTCGTGTGCGGGGTTTTACCCCCGTGTTGATTCCGTGTGGTGGGGCGTGTCCTGCCGGGTTGGCCTGGCAGTTTTTGATTTGTGTACGTTGACCCGAAAAGATGAGGAAACCCGTGAGCGTCACCATTAAGAACCCTGAAGAAATCACGATTCTTGCCACTGGCGGCACGATCGATAAGTTCTATTCGGTGGCGGGCACCATGGATATTGGTGAGCCTGCCGCTAAGGACCTGCTGGACCGCGTCATCACTGACGTGCGCTTCGATATTCGTCCGCTGATTGGCAAGGACAGCCTGGACATGACCGATGAGGATCGTGCCGAGCTGACCGAGGCGCTGAACGCTGTCACTAACGACCAGGTGCTCATCACTCACGGTACCGACACCATGCCGGAGACTGCCCGTTACCTGGTGGAGCACGCCGACCTGGGCAATAAGGTCGTGGTGCTGACCGGTGCGATGCAGCCCGCCGTGATGGCTCGTTCGGATGCAGGCTTCAACCTGGGTGCCGCTATTGCCGCCCTGAATCTGCTGGAGCCGGGTGTGTACATCAGCATGAGCGGTCGTATTTTCCCTGCTGAGAGCGTGCGTAAGGACCGTTCGCGCGGCATTTTTGAGGGCTAGGATGGCTGATTCCGCTCGTATGCGGCGGGGTGAACCGGTTTCTGCCGCTGAGCTTGCGCCGGTTGAGGGCTCCTCGGATCTTGTGCCGCAGGAGCATATGTCGCAGGCGCAGCTTATGCAGCTGCAGGCTATGGATGAGCTGGAGCAGCAGGCTGATGAGTTCTGGAATGTCACCAGTGATTACCCGCTGCCGGCTAAGAACCTGTACCTGGTGCGTGTGCTGCTGCTGGTCGTACCCTCGCTGATTACTGTTTATTACTTCATTCGCGTCACGCTTTTCCCGATTGGTGCGGTGCCGCTGGTCTACCTGGTGATGCACATGTGGGTCGCCATGATTTACCGGGCGAACCGTTCGGTGAAGTTGGTGTTGCTGGCGAATGCGGCATCCGGGGTCGCGGCGGCCATTATGACGGCGTTCTTTGCCTATGCGCTTGTGACGGTGCAGGGCCCGCAGACGCTGCTGGACCGTGTGGGCGTGTTCTATACGGTGGGCCTGCTGACGGTCATGGCGTCGTTCGCATTGGAGGTTCTGTTCTCGCTGTTCTATAGTTTGGCGGTTCGTAGGAGCTTGCGTTTGACGCGGCAGAAGCAACAATCGGAGCAGCAGGGCGCAGAAGAGCAGAAAGCAGAGGAACCGAATCCGGCAGAGCCGAATACCGAGGCGCCGAACGCTGAGGAGTTGAACACTGAGGCTTCGCGTACTGCGGAGCAGAACTAACGCGCACCGACGGGCGGGGATTTTCCCCGCGCATCCGCGCCTCTGGCCGGTGGTGCCTGAGGGGTGGGGATAGGGCGATAAGAGGCGGTGTGACACGCTCTCAGTGATGCCCAGCCACTGCTCAGATTCCCTTAAAGTACGCGTGATACGGTAGAGACAGAAACACGACCCGCACCTGCCAGGAGGCCACTCATGGGCGCTACACACCTGAACACAGATGCCGCTTCATCCGCAGAACACCCGGATGAAGATATCAGTATGCAGACCCGCTTTCAGGCGCCTATCCGTCACGTGACTCCTGCCACGCCGGAGGTGTCCGTTCCGCTGAACGCGCCGCCTGTGGTGACGGGCTCGCATCCGGTTATTTCGGCGACTTCTACCGTCATCATTCAGGATGGTACGAACCCGCCGATTGTGGTGCGTACGCATCCGACGGGTCCTCTACCGCCGTTCCCGGGGCAGGGGCAGTTGCCCGCTTTTCTGCGCACCTACACCGCTGATGAGGTGAAGGAACGCAAACAGAAGCTCAAGAAGAACCTGCTGGTCCGCGCCGTTATTCTGTGCATTTTGAGCATCGTTGAAGGCCTCATTATCTCCCAGTACACGCAGCCGTTGGCGATTTGCTTTGGTTTTGTGGCGGCGCTTTACCTGGTGGTTCAGATGTGGCCGCTGATGCGCCCTCCGCGTGATTCGGCGGACGCCTCCGTGTATAGCGTTTGGGCTATCTGCTCCCTGATTGGGTTTGTTGCGGTGGGGCTGGTGCTTTCACCGATTACGTTCCTGCTGCTGATGCTCGACTGGGCTGGGGTTTCGATGGGGCTTGACCCCCTGCTGATACTTGTTGTCTTGGGCTTGGTCTGGTTGAGCGAGGTCGGTTTATCGTTGCTGACCATTTACCGCTTCAACAACTTGCGAATTGCGATGGCGAACCAGGTAGATTCTCCGTCGCTACCTGACAGTATTTCTGCGACGGTTGACCCGTCCACTTCTGCCTAAAGTTTTGAGGCGGCGCGGTAGACGAACGCCGCGCCGCCGCCCACACTCACATCACACACTCGCTCATACGTTTTCCGCACACTATCAGCCGATATCCGAAAGATTCAGCTATGTCCGCCGTCGAGTCCTCTCCGCCATCCGCTCCGAACACCACGCATCCTACGAAGCCCGCCACCCCCACTCTCGTGTCTGTGGCGGGTTGGGTTCTGCTTGTTATTGCTGTGGGCTGGCTGGCGCTGATTGCGTACACCGGCGTCTCCTATGCGACTACCCATTTGTCACATTTTTCGACCTGGCGCGCCCAGTCGCTGGTGGATGCGCAGGCGTACTATCCGGTGCTTTTCCTGATGGTCAGCGCGTTCGGTAACGTGACCCTGCACGGTTTCTGCACGGTGGCTTATCTGCGTGGTTACCGGTGGGCGGCGTTGGTGCTGTCGGTGGCGTTGGCGTTGGGCGTTTTGGCTTCTTTGCTGATTATGCTGACTGTGGCGGCTCTTCTGGGCACGTTGAATGGTGCGCCGAGCCAGGATGTTGAGCTACTGCTCAGTAGCGCTTCGCCGCTGTACACGCCGGTGTATATTGCGGGTCCGTACATGCTGGTGTGCGTGGTGGCGTTGGCGTTGGTGTGGTCGCGTCAGTCGCGTTCTTATATGGAGGCGCGCCGTGATTGGCGTGTGCGCCGCAGCGAGGATTACCTGATTTAGCCTCATTTCTTGCCGCGGATCCTGCAGGTCCTGTGGGGCCCGGGTCTGCGGTTTACCGATAACTTTTTTTACCCAACCACTATTCACACAACCACAGTTAGGATGACTCGTGCACCCTACTTCCGAACCTGCGCACGAATCCTCATCGCAGACTAGCCCCGGCGCCCCCAAGCGCACATATGATGAGCGGGCGGCGTTTGAAGAGGCGAAAAGAAACCTTGGCATAGTTGGCGAGAGGGAGCAGGAATTTAACCGGGGACTGGCGATTCTTGGTAAAGCCTATTCCATCGCTATGACGCTCATCCTGGTGTATTTCCTCCTGGATGCGTACCAGATTCTTGTTACTGCGGGTCGTAGTGTGAACATCGGCTCGTTCCTGAGTTATGCCCTGCCGAAGGTTCTGCCTGAGGCCATCGTGGTGGTGCCGTTCCTCTGGATCGTTCTGGATTGGGTCAAGGATGGGTACATTAATCCGCGCCGTCTGATGATGCTGTACCTTCTGCTGTGCTCCTTGAGCGGTGTGCTTTCTTTCGCCGGTGTTTTTGGTCTGGCTCAGGTGCTTTTCCCTGCGTTCACTGCTTTGGATCCGGCGTCGCATCCTGCCGCCGCTTCGTCTATCGTGACGCAGGCTCTGGTGGCGGTCATTACGGCGGGTAGCGCCGTCCTCATGTTCCTGCTGACTCGCCCTGCCGTGGGGGCGGTTCCGAGCCGTGCGGTAATTCGGAAACAGATGTGGGCTATCGAGGAAAACACCTCGGGTGCCGAGGATGACGAAGAGCTGACTCGCGAGGATGTTCTTCGTCAGCTCGAGAAGGAAGAGGGCCCTGTTAAGGACTCTACCGAGCATCTGTTGCGTGAGCTTTCTGCCGATTATGCGCTCTCGAATGATCCGGTGGAGAAGAACCGCCTGCTGGATGAGATACAGCAGGTTCAGCGCGCCCAGAAGGCGGGTGTAAAGCCTAATGTTGGTGGCGCCTCCACTGGTGAGGCGGGTAAGCCCCACGAGCAAGCACACGGGGGCGAGAAGGCTACTGCTGGCTCTACCGCGCCTGCCGCGCCTGCCGCGCCTAAGGTGGTGCTCCCGCCGCGCCCGAAGGCGCTGCGCGGCGTCATGCGATGCTTTGTCGCCATTATGGCGGTGGAAGCAACCCATAAAATCTTCCTACATATGATTGACGGGCGTTCAGCCGATGGCGTCGAATTATGGGTGGGTTTCATTATCCCCGGTGTAGTGCTCCTCCTCGTTGAGCACGCCATACCGATGTTTGTTCTCTGGCGATTATGGAGAGGTCGATTCTGGGCGTATGTCGTCATCTTTATTAGCTTCGCTTATATAGCTATCAGGGGCTTGATAGATTTTGTGAACACCTTCCTGACGACTGGTTATCTTTCCCGGTTGCTGAATGGCACGCAGACGTGGAGTTCTCAGTACTACGCGGCAGCTGTGCTGTCTAGGAATGTTGCCGACACCTTGATTACGCTCCTCTCCACCCTGATTGTTGTGTTGCTCTTGAGCCGTTCCACCAGGGTTTATATGGCTACCGCGAGGTTGGCGCGGTTGAAGGCGCGCGAACAGGTGAACGCCGGTGAGACTCGGGTCGTTAGGCATCAGGACGCAGAAATGCGTGCTCACATGGAAGAAGAGCAGACGCGTTGGGAAGAAACGGAAGCTAACCGACGAGCTGAAGAAGCGGTCGCGCAGCAGTACAAGACGACCCGCCGCACGGATGCACGGAGGAACTCCCGCAGCGAACAGCGCGGCTACAAGGATACTTCCGTGTACACCGAAGAAGGCTACCGCCTCAACTAGGGCAAGATGCCCCTCCTCATGGGGAAACTCTCTTCTGCACCCGCCCTGCGCTATAGCGTGCGGGGCGGGGCGCGAAGAGTAGAAAGGAACAATGATGTCAGAACGCACCCCAAAGCAACCGTTGAACGATCCGGAGTACACGGTTCCCGAGTACAGCGTGCTGTTGCCCTCCGACGAGGCTGAAAATAGCACGGTGGAGAGTAGTGCGGCAGAGGACAACGCGCCCGGCGACAGCGCCCCCGAGCACGCCAGCACCCCCGAGCAAGCCACTACCGGCTATCGGGAGGCGACCGCCGACTACACCGCGACTGTCTCCGCCGAGCAGGTAATTCCGAAGCGCCCGCAGGCTATGCGCAGCGTCATATGGTGTGCAACCGCCATGATTGCGTTGGGGACCCTGAGTAATTTTCTGTCGGTTATGCTCCCATGGCAGTCGTATATCGATTTTGAGATGGTGGTGAGAACTCTCTTCTCCATGCTGGCGTTTACCCTCTTCGCCTCCATCATCCCGATCTTTATCCTCTGGAAAGTCTGGGATGGCCGTGAGTGGGCGCGCATTCTTGCCATCATCTACTGCGCTCTCGCGGCTGCTAGCGGTGTGCTTATTCTTGCGGATAATTTCTCGGAGTTAAGCTCTAGAGCGGCTGCGGCGTCCAGCCTGGTGCGTATCGCGAGCGGCGTTCTTACTCTCGTTCTTTACCTCCTGATGATTGTGCTGCTGACTCGTGCTCCTATTAGGACGTACACCCAAATCGTTAGCGGGGCACGTGCGCTAGAACACCAGCAGATGATGTCTGAGACGAGACAGGCTGCCGGTCAGGTCCCGGCAGAACTTCGAGAGATTTTCGCTGACGATGAGGATGACGAACGCACCTCATCAGGGGGAAATACCCCTCGACCCCCGCACCGTAGCGCGGGATGGGGCACGTAGAAAGGAACATCAACGTCAGGAGTTCCGGGGCTAGCCCTCGGAATGGTGCACGTGGTTACTCGGATACCTCTGAATACGCTGAGAAAGGGTACTGCTTTCCTAGGGTGCGGCGCGCCTCTTTATATCCTTAAGGTAAGACTCTTTAACGCCCGCTCCGTGCACTGTAGCGCGGGGTGGGTGCCAGGGGAGAAAGGAACGACGATGTCAGAACGTACCCCGAAGCAGCCCTTGAATAATCCGGAGTACACGGTTCCCGAGTACAGTGTTTTGCTACCGTCCAATGAGCCTGAAAGTAGCACGGTAGAGGGTGACGGCACATCCAACAACACCGCCACCAACAACGCCGCCCCCACCGGTGCGGTAGACAATAACGCGGCAGAGGATAACGCACCCAGCAACGGCGCTCCCGAGCATGCCACTACCGGCTACCGGGACGCGACCGCCGGTTACGTTGCCGCCTCCGAACATGCGGGGCGGGTACGCCCGAAGGCTCTGCACAGTGCTAAGTGGTGCACCGCCGCGATTATTATTCTGTCGCTTTTCAGTACTATCCAATTCTTCCTGCTCTACGGTAAACCAATCGCCGGTGTGGTGACGCTACCTGAGCTTATCGTGCGTATGCTGGGGTACCCTCTCATCTTTGTTCTTATCCAGATTTTCCTCTTCTGGATGACCTGGAAAGGACACAGATGGGCGCACATACTTACCCTCATGTACAGCGCCTACGAGGTCTTGAGCCGCATGTTTGTGTATGTGGAAGATTTCCTCATAGACTCCAGCTATCTCGCCTTGTTGATGGACGAGTTGCAGTCCCGCGACTCTGCAGATTTTGCGGTCACTCTTCTCATAGATACTGCGATTGGTGTCTTCATTACTGTCCTCTACATCCGGAATATTGTGTTGCTGACCCGTCCATCTGTGTGGGCGTACACGGCTACCGGCAGAACGTCGCATAGTCAGGTGGTTGATCAGAATCCACAGGCACCTAACACGAACTTCAATGAAGGCGGGAACCGCCTCAACTAGGATGTTTGCCTCAAACGGCGCCACTATCACCAAAAGGCTCAGAGCGTGAAAAGGGTGGGGATACCAAACGGTATCCCCACCCTTTCTCATCCCCGGCTCAGCAGCCGAGAAGGACTCACGTATTACTCAGCAGATTCCTGCTTCGCCTTCGAACGGCCACGCAGGTACTCGATAATAACCGGCACCACAGAAACCGCCACAATAATCACAGCAATGTACTCAATGTTGTTGTGCACGAACGGAATACCGCCCAGCAGCACACCCGCCAGACCAATCGAACCAATCCACGCAACCGCGCCAACAACATTCCACAGGTGGAACTTCTTACGGTCGTACGAAGAAATACCAGCCGCAAGAGACACAAAAGTACGAACAATCGGCACGAAACGACCCAGAACCAGAGCCAAGCTACCGCGCTTCTGGAAGAATTCCTCAGTAGTGTGCAGGTTCTTAGTGCTCAGAATCTTCGCGTCATCCTTGAAGATCTTACGGCCGTAACGGGCACCAATCTGGTAGCCAACCTCAGCGCCAGCAATAGCAACCAGCACCAGGACCGGGAAAGCAACCCACAGGGACAGGCCCATCTGCTCATGAAGCATACCCAGAGCAAAAATCAGGGAGTCACCCGGAAGAACCGGGAAAAGAACACCGGACTCAATAAATACGATAATTGCCGAAACAACCAGAACCCAGGGGCCGGTATCGAGCAGGAACTGCTCAAGGTCGAGGCCCAAGAGCGCAACCGGAAGATGCGCCAAAGCGATGGCAAGAAAAGTCATGAAAAATCCTGAACTGTGAGTGGACCGCACGCACGGATCGGCGGCGGAATAACACCAGCATAGAAAGTGTACCTATGGTGAACATTGTGCAAAACTATGCGGAGGCTGTGTATTACTGGCACAATTCTACCGGCATTTACGCCGGACGCACGGGTGAGCGAGGCGTAAATCTCCCCACCATCGCGGCTAAACAGCCGGAGGTGACGCGGCGCTCGCACGCTTCCTCAAGAAATGACTATCCGCAGAGCCGGGCGATACCGGGGTGTGACATGATGGAAAGAGAGCACGGCGCGTCGCGGCGTAGCGATTGACCCAACCATCCACCGTTGGAGAGAACCATGAACCCCGAACAGCCAGCGTCCAGCCCCGCCGATCTCCTGCATGCTGAAGCCCGTGAAGTGTTGCGCTGCCTCACCGGCGTCACTAATGCCGAGTTCCACGACGGCCAGTATGAGGCGATTCGCGCCCTCGTAGCCGACCGCGCCCGCACCCTCGTCGTGCAGCGTACCGGCTGGGGTAAGTCTGCGGTCTACTTTATTTCTTCCCTGCTGTTGCGTGCCCGCGGTATGGGCCCGGCTCTTATCGTCTCCCCGCTGCTTTCCCTCATGCGTGATCAGGTTGAGGCGGCATCCCGCGCGGGAGTGCGTGCCGCCATGGTGAACTCCGCGAACGTCACCGAATGGGATGAAATCCGTACCCGCCTCGAAGCTGACGAGCTTGATGTGCTCCTGGTGGGCCCCGAACGCCTCAATAACCCGGCGTTCCGTGAGCAGTGGCTGCCGTACCTGCTGCCGCGCCTGGGTCTGCTCGTCATTGATGAGGCGCACTGTATTTCTGACTGGGGCCATGACTTCCGCCCCGACTACCGCCGTATTGGTTCGCTCATTAGATCTCTGCCGGTGGGTGTGCCGGTGCTGGCGACTACCGCAACCGCGAATGACCGCGTTAGCCGCGATATCGCCGAACAGCTCAGCACCGATACCACCGCACCCGTGCATGTGCTGCGTGGTCCGCTGTCCCGCGAGTCCCTGCGCCTGGGCGTTCTGACCCTGCCCCATGAGGCGCAACGCATCGGTTGGCTGCTCACGCACCTGAACAGCCTGCCCGGTTCGGGCATTATCTACACGTTGACTGTCTCTGCGGCAGAAGATACCACAAATGCTCTGCGTGCCAGCGGCTACAAAGTGCTCGCCTACACCGGCAAAACTGACCCGGATGAGAGGCTGGTTGCAGAGCAGGCACTCAAGGAAAACCGGGTGAAGGCTCTTGTCGCGACAAGTGCCCTCGGTATGGGTTTTGATAAGCCTGATTTGGGTTTTGTCGTGCACCTGGGCGCGCCGTCGTCTGCGGTGAGCTACTACCAGCAGATTGGCCGCGCCGGACGAGGCGCCGTCAACGCTGATGTTCTGCTCCTGCCCGGTCGTGAAGACCGCGCCATTTGGGAGTATTTTGCGACAGCCTCCATGCCTAACGAGGAGCAGGCGTTGGCGGTGCTGGATACCCTCGCCCAGTCCCCGGAGGGGTTGAGCATTACCGCGTTGGAGGCGCGCGTTCAGTTGCGCCGCTCCACCCTGGAGCTTCTGCTGAAGGTGCTGGATGTTGAGGGTGCCGCCGTGAAGGAAGGCAACTATTGGCGTCGAACCTCTTCGCCGTGGCAGTACGATAGTGCCCGTTACGCGGCGGTGGCGCAGGCGCGTGTGCTGGAGCAGAACGCTATGCTCGAGTATGAACGCACTAGTCAGTGTCGTATGCTTTTCCTGGCTCAGCAGCTTGATGATGCTTCCGCGACTGCTTGTGGTCGTTGCGATGTGTGTGCGGGTCCCTGGTACCCGGTTGAAGTTCCTGCTGAGGCGCAGCAGGCGGCGCAGAGTAGCTTCAATACGGTGGGTGTGCCCCTGCAACCGCGCCGTATGTGGCCGAGCGGGCTGGATCAGCTGATGGGTGCGGATGCGCCGCGCGGTCGTTTGTCTAAGGATGAGCAGGCTGAATCCGGTTACGCTTTGGCGCGTCTGAGCGACATGGGGTACGGTACTCGTCTGCGTGAGTTTCTGGCGACGAATGAGCTGGGTGAGCCGGTTGATTCTGAGGTCCCTGCCGAGCTGGGTCGTGCTTGCGTGAAGGTGCTTGCCGCTTGGGAGTGGTCTGAGGCGGGTCGTCCGGTGGCGGTGTTGACTCTGCCTTCGCCGGTGCGTCCTCGTTTGGCTCAGTCCCTGGGTAGGGGATTGGCGTCGGTGGGTCGTCTGGTGGATTTGGGCTGGGTGTCTCTGGTGGGGGAGCCGCGTTTCTTTGGCGGTAATAGCGCGTTCCGTTGTGCGGATGTGCTGCGCTCGTACCGGGTGCCTGCAGAGGTTCTGGACTATGTGCGTGAGCATCGGTGCCCTGTTCTGCTGGTTTCTGATGTGGTGGATTCGCGGTGGGCGTTTACGGTTGTGGCGCGTGAGCTGCGGCTGGCAGGTGCTTCTGCGGTGTATCCTTTCTCTTTGGCTGCCACCCACTAGTTGCGCCCATTAGTGTTTATTTATTCCCCTGACGAGGTTGTATGTCATATTCGGAATATTCAAAATTGACGGTCACAGACGGTTCTTCCGCTGTGCTCAGCGATATTCCCGCTCGCCCCGAACACGGCGAGTGGATGGTCCGCGCCCTCGCCGAGGGTGCCGCCGCGGGTGAGCGTGGCGAGATCCCTATCGGTGCTGTGGTGGTGGATGAGCAGGGCGTCATTATTGGTTCGGCGGGCAATACCCGCGAGCGGGAGCATGACCCCAGTGCCCATGCGGAGGTGAATGCGATTCGTCAGGCGGCGGCGCATCGTGGTCAGTGGCGCCTGGACGGGTGCACGCTCGTGGTGACGGTTGAGCCGTGCCTGATGTGCGCCGGCACGATCCTGGCGTCGCGCGTTTCGACGGTGGTTTTTGGAGCCTGGGAGGAGAAGACGGGGGCTGCTGGCAGTCGTTACGATGTGCTGCGTGACGGCAGGGTTGCTCCGGCTCCCGAGGTGTATGCGGGTGTGTGTGCTGATGAGTGTGCGCAGCTGATGGTGGACTTCTTTAAGGAACGCCGCCCCTGATCGCCCCTAGGCCTCACCCCTAAAAGATGGTTCGTAAAACGCGAAAAGCCGTGCAGAGATTACGTGGCTTTTCGCGTTATTTGTACGAAAAACCCGATTTATTTGAAAAATACTTCAAAAATTTCAAAAATGACCCCTGAATTTCAAGAAAAGCCCACCACATCACACATAACCGGGTCTACCATATATAGGCATTGGAGCCTCCGCCTGCCCGCGCTTGACGTTTAATACCCCGCGCGGTGCCCGCGGATGACTCCCAGAAACTCACCCGAACCATCCATTCTCTGAGGGGATCTAACCGTGTTAAGCGTTGACAATATTTGGGCGAAAGGGCGCCACACTCCGCTTTTTGACCGCACCACCTTCTCAGTGGGTGAGGGTGAAGTCATTATTGTTCAGGCGGATAGCCAGTTGGAGCGTACCTCTCTCGCGTTGGCGCTGACTGGTCGCCTTCCCCTGTCCGGCGGCACGATTAGCTGGAGCGAAGGCGATGATGAGCCTCGCCCTATTTCGATGAAGCGTCTGCGTGCTCTCAGCAGCGTGGTGGACTCTCCTGATGTGACCGCTCCTGAGCAGCATATGCGCGTGCACGATTACGTGTCGGAGATGCTCTCCTATAACCTGCCGATTTTTGGTCGTTCCCGCGCGAGCCGCTGGCTGGCCGAGCGCGGTCTTGAGGACCTGGACGGCTTGTGGATGGACGAGATTAGCGGCGAGATGAACATTGAGCTGATGGCTGCTTTGGCGCAGCATAGCCCCTCTGACTTGCAGGTTTTTGATACTCCTTCCCGCCACCTGAACCATACGTACATGTGGCTTCCGTACCTGGAGGAGCTTGCCGCCGATGAGGACCACCCGCGCACGGTGGTGGCGATTGTGCCTCATATTTCTGAGTCTTGGCATGGTGCGCGTGCTGTGGTCGGTCGTGCCCCTGAGGAACAAGCCTCTGAGGAAAACGTGTCGGCTCCTGTTGAGGGCGAGATTGAACCCTCCAATGATTCCCCCGAACATGGCGAAAACGCTGAGAAGGAGTAAGAATGACTGTTCTGCGTGTTGCACTCGTTGAGCTGAAGCGCCTGACCAGCGGTGTTCTGCCGGTTCTGGTGCTGCTTGCGATGTCCTGCATTCCTCTGCTGTACGGCGCCCTGTACCTGTACGGTAACTGGGATGCTTACGGCCATGTGAATGGCATTGTGGGTGCCCTGGTGGTTGAGGATGAGGGCGCGGAGGATTCTGAAGGTAAGCAGGTGAACACCGGTGCTGATGTGCGCCAGTCCCTGCTGGATGCTGGCACGTTTGATTGGCGTCAGGTGCAGACTCGCACTGAGGCTGTTGAGGGCGTGGAGAACGGCACCTATGACTTTGCGATGGTGATTCCGAAGGACTTCTCCCGTAATTTGCAGAGTGCCGGTTCGTTCAAGCCTGATGCTGACGGTAAGACGGGCACTATTGATGCGCGTTCGGCGGGCATTGAGGTCATTACGAATGATGCCAATAACTATGTGCTGACGAATATTGTCACGAAGGCGGGCACTGCGGTGCGTGATTCGGTGGCGGAGAAGGTCGGTAATTCTACGGCGAATTCGCTGTTGGCTAGCTTCACGACGATTCATTCGAAGATGGGTGAGGCTGCTGATGGTGCGTCGAAGGTGAATAACGGCACGGTGAAGCTGGCGGACGCTATCACTCAGCTGAAGGACGGCACTGCCACGGTGAATGATGGTGCCGTGAAGCTGAAGGATGGTACTTCTTCTCTGGCTGATGGTCAGTCCCAGTTGTTGGATGGTCAGAAGCAGTTGGCGGAGGGCGCCGCGAAGCTTGCTGATGGCGTTTCGACTTTGGATTCTGGTGCCGAGAAGCTGGATTCTGGTGCTGCGAAGCTTGCCGATGGTGCTTCGAGTTTGAAGGATGGTTCGTCGACTTTGGCTTCGGCTGCGGCGTCTGCTTCTGATGGTGCGTCGAAGCTGAAGGATGGTTCGGCGACTCTGGCTGAGGGTACTGCGAGCTTGAAGAGTGGTTCGGCTTCGGTGGCGAAGGGTGCTAATGATTTGGCGTCTGGTATCCATCAGTTGCGTGAAGGTATGGATCAGGCGGGTATTCGTGAGTTGCCGGCCGAGTTGAACGCGATGTGCATGCGCCTGCATGAGACGGATACGTCTGCCGGTAGTGGCGATTTTGGTCGTGATCTGTCGAATACCGTGGTGTCTGCGACTGCGCAGAAGGTGCGTGCTCAGGTGACTCCTCTGGTTGAGGCGGGTACGTTGACTCAGGAGCAGGCTGATCAGCTGGTCGCTGCTGTTGATTCTGAGGAGACGAAGAATGAGGTTGCTGAGCTGAATCAGAAGGCTCTGCAGTCGCATCTGGCTACTCGTGATGCTGCCGCTGCTGATGCCCTGTCGAAGCTGAGCGCATTGAAGTCGAGCCATTGTATTTCTGATGGTTCGTCGTCGACTGCGGTGAAGATTCAGACTTTGGTTGCTGGCGTGGATTCGCTGGATTCTGGTGCTTCGTCGTTGGCGAAGGGCGCTTCGTCGGTAGCTGATGGCGCCGCTCGTGTGGATGCTGGCGCGTCCTCGTTGGCGTCAGGTTCGGCGAGCCTGGCTGATGGTAATTCCAAGATTGCTTCGGGTGCTTCGAGCCTTGCGAGTGGTTCTGCGACTTTGTCTGGTGGTGCTTCTGAGCTGAAGGAGGGTACTGATTCTTTGAAGAGCGGTACTGCCGAGCTGAAGGATGGTAGCGGTACTTTGGCGGAGAAGGAGCAGTCTGCGGTTGAGGGTCAGCAGAAGTTGGCTGATGGCGCGAATGAGCTGAAGGATGGTGCGTCGAAGCTTTCTGACGGTACGGCGAAGCTGTCTGACGGTTCTTCGCAGCTGAATGATGGTGCTTCCGAGTTGAAGGATGGTACTTCGTCGCTGGAGAGCGGCCTGGCTTCTGGTGCTAAGCAGGTTCCGAGTCTTGCGCCGACTGATCAGGCGAAGGTTGC
This sequence comes from Rothia sp. HMSC061C12, assembly GCF_001815755.1. Taxonomy (NCBI): domain Bacteria; kingdom Bacillati; phylum Actinomycetota; class Actinomycetes; order Micrococcales; family Micrococcaceae; genus Rothia; species Rothia sp. HMSC061C12. The sequence goes on along the minus strand of NZ_KV821832.1, from coordinate 6,882 downwards.
GGATACGATGTCGAACCCGGTGACTTTGTCGCATGATTCCTTGGCGTCGGCTCGTAACTATGGTGAGGGCATGGGTCCGTTCTTCATGTGCTTGGCGTTGTGGATTGGCGGCTTGATGCTGGTTCAGACGCTGCGCGTGATGAATAACCGTGCGTTGGCGTCGCATGCTCCGTCGATTCGTGTGATGCTCGGTAGCTGGATGCCGTTCGGGCTGGTGGGTATTGCTCAGGCGACTCTGATGTTTGCCGCGATTAAGTTTGGTTTGGGCTTTGAGATGGCTCATCCGTGGCTGGTGTGGCTGTTCCTCTGCTATGTGGCTTTGGTCTTTACCGGTTTCATTCATGGTTTGACGGTGATTTTGGGTGCGCCGGGCAAGCTTGTTGCTTTGGTCATTCTGATTCTGCAGTTGATTACTGCGGGCGGCACGATGCCGTATGAGACTTTGCCTGAGTCGATTCGTTGGATGCATGATTTCTTCCCGATGGGCTATGCGGTGGCGGGTACGCGTCGTTTGGCGTATGGCATTAATGAGTCGAGCCTGTGGGGCATCATGCTGGTTTTGACTCTGTGGGGTCTGGCTGGTCTGGTGTTGGGTTACATTGGCACGCGTCGTGATCGTACGTGGTCCCTGAAGAAGCTTGCGCCGGAGATTACTGTGTAACGAACCCTATTTGGTCGCACCGGGGGAAAACTGTCTAATAAAATAGAGATATATCTGCAAAAAGGGAGGGAGGACTGCTGATGTTGCAGCGCCCAGTCGCTGAAGCTTCAAGTCGTCGTCCCGGCCGTACAGGTAGAACTCAGTTGAAGTTGTTCAACGCTGCTATGGAAATCATGACCCAAAAGGGGCTTGAGTACGCCACTGTTGAAGAGGTGGCTGCCCGGGCGGGTGTTTCTAAGGGAACCGTGTATTACAACTTCGGTTCTAAGAAGACCATGGTGGATCAGCTGGTTCAGTACGGCACGCAGTTGCTGCTGAGCGATGCGCGTCGCGCGGCGTCGGTTCATTCTGATCCGCGTGAGGCGTTGCGGAGCGCTGTTCGCGCCGCGTTCCAGTATCTTGAGGACCGTCCGGGTTTTACTCGGATGTGGCTTGCGGAGACGTGGAAGGGCGCGGATGGTTGGACCGAGGCGATGAGCGATAACCGTCTGAATCTTCTGGATTATTTGCAGGAGATGACGGAGGCTGTGGCTCGCCGCTATACGGTTGATACCGCTCAGAATCCGCGTGCGATTGCGATCTCTATGTTCGGAGCGATTTATATGCTTGCTATGGATCGTGAAGTGCATCAGGCGGAGCGCAATGCTGAGGATGCAACGCGTGCTGTCATGCTAGTTGTAGATGGGTATATCCGTCATTAGGCGGACCTGTTGGGGTCTGCAGACGTGCCGGGACTTTCGGGGTCGGGTGTCGAAAAGGGCGCGGTGAAAAGGGGCCGTGAAGAGGGCGACACCCGGCTGCCGTACGCGGCACGATAGGTGGGCTCGTTCTTGCCCTCCTGTTGGGGGTGTGCTATAGTTTTCCACTGTTGGTGGTGTGTCCGAGCGGCCGAAGGTGCATCACTCGAAATGATGTTTGGTGTAAAAGCCAACGGGGGTTCAAATCCCTCCACCACCGCACCAACGAAAACCCGTCGACATTTGTCTCGGCGGGTTTTTGCATGCCCGGATTGTTCTGGATTGTTCTGGGGTGGTGTTGACGGGTGCGTTGGTGGGTGCCTTGGCTGGTGTTTGTGCGGCGGTATTTGCCTAGTTTTATAGGGTGTGTGCCACTTCCGGGGCTTTATCGGTGCTTGCTGATTTGGGGGTGGGTAAAATCGTATTATGCGTATTAAGATTCTTGACCACCCGCTGGTCTCTCACAAGATTAGTGTTCTGCGTGATAAGAGCACTCCGTCCCCGATTTTCCGTCAGCTGGTTGATGAGCTGGTGACCCTTCTGGCTTATGAGGCGACTCGCGAGATCCGCGTGGAAGAGGTTGAGGTTGTGACTCCGGTGGCGACCACTACCGGTGTTCGTATTGCTGATCCTAAGCCGCTGGTTGTTCCGATTCTGCGTGCTGGTTTGGGCATGCTGGAGGGTATGACTCGCATGGTTCCGACCGCTGAGGTGGGCTTCCTGGGTATGGCTCGTAATGAGGAGACCCTGGATATTGTGACCTATGCTGAGCGTCTGCCGGAGGACCTGACTGGTCGTCAGGTGTACCTGCTGGATCCGATGCTGGCTACGGGTGGCACTCTGATTGAGGCTATTAAGTTCCTGCGTAAGCGTGGTGCTGAGTCTGTGACTTGTGTGTGCCTGATTGCTGCTCCTGAGGGCATTGCTGCTCTGGAGAAGGGCATTGAGGGTATGGAGAATGTTGACCTGTTCCTGGCTGCTCGTGATGAGCGTTTGAATGAGAAGGCGTACATTATTCCGGGTCTGGGCGATGCTGGTGACCGCCTGTACGGTCTGGCTGAGTAGTCTTTTAGCGTTATTTACGTGATGTGAGCGGGGCGCCTCTGCATATGTATGTGTGGAGGCGCTTCGCTATGTCTTGCGGGTGTTCGGCTGGTTGCGCGCCGCAGTGTGGCGGTGTGTGTATAACCCATCCGGGGCTTGGGTGGCGATGGTGCTGCTGGGTGCCGGCGTGGGTTTTTGAAACACACCACCTATTATGTGATGAGGAACACAATATGGTACTGGAGGGTGCATTAAAACTTCAAGGGTATTCACAGCTTCACATGAAAATGCAGGGTGTACCCCATACATAACAGAAACCGTGAATATTTATGTGAGAAAAAAGCTGAAAGCCTCAGGTTCCGCATGAAACCTCCCAAAATGGGGGAAGGGTATTGTACTCCTCTTTGTGACAAAGGAGAATCCACTATGTCGAATCCGCTTGATTTATCCGTCAAATAGGAGAAATATTAAGTAAGAGGATTGAGTCTCGAACAGGTATTGGGGACTGTTTGACTCGGCGTCACTTCCGGCGCACCCTACACTACGTACGACTGGGATCCCGTACACAGACTTTGAGAGAAGGTTGAACCATGTCAGGCGCAGTACCTGGATATGTGCACATCTCCCAGCGCGGCCGCGCCGCTAAGCGCCAGGTCGTGCAGCCTCAGCGTCCCGTTGCGCAGGCCGCAACGTTGCGTCCGATGACTTTCTCAGCCGGTGACCCTGCCCATAAGCAGGCTCAGGAAAATGAGGCACGCGGCTTTGTGCTCTATGTTGGTTTGAATGAGGAACTTGCTGCAGCGAACGGTACCTCCCTGGTGCGTATCGTTCAGGATCTGCGCACTTACGCACACCACCTGGCTCCCGAGTCGGAGTCGTACGCCGCTGTGGCGTTGGCTCCGGTGAATGCTGAGGGTAGCGACCTTGAGGTGGTACGTAATGCGCTCGGTGATCCGACCGCAATGTATATGCACCCGGAGGCGCATGTCGCCCGCGAAGCAGAGACCACGAATAGCCACTCTTCGGGTGTGCTGATTGATTTGGCGCGCCGCGAGGTGTTCCTGGATGGTGAGCCGCTCATGCTGACCTTCAAGGAATTCGAGCTGCTGGCACATCTGGTGGAGAACTCTTCCCGCACCGTGGGTCGTGAGGAGCTGCTGAAGGCGCTGTGGAGCTCCGGTGACGAGCATCCGCATGAGCGTACGATTGACGTGCATATTCGTCGTCTGCGTTCGAAGCTGGGCCGTCTGTCGGGTACCGTGCGTACGGTGCGCGGTCAGGGTTACCGCTTCTTTGAGCACCCCGAGGTTGTCGTCTGGGCTGCTCCGGAATACTCAATCTAGTTTTTAGAGTGCACCCCGGTGTGCTGGCGTGATGCCGGTGCGCCGGGGTTTACTTGTGCCCGCCTGGGGGGTGTTAGTGTGCGTGCTGTGGCGGCGTGCGGCACGTTCCGGCGCCCTCTAGATAGAATGGGTGTATGGCTGAAAATTCTTCCAACACTGCATCTGGCTCGCACCGCAGCGGGGTCAAGCGTCTGATTATTATGCGCCATGCGGAGGCTGATTGGGGTCTGAATGATTTTGATCGTCCGCTGACGAAGCGTGGCCATGAGCAGGCTGCCGCTGCTGGCGCCTGGCTGGCGGCTCGCGGTTATATTCCGGAGCAGATTATGTCGTCGTCGGCTTTGCGTACTCGTCAGACGACGACTTGGGTTTCGGATGGTTTGGGGGCGAAGGCGCCTACTGCTCATCTGGATGAGGGGCTGTATGAGGTGTCTGCGTCCCGCATTATTGCGCGCATCAACAGTGTTTCGGAGAATGTTCATTCTTTGATGGTGGTGTCGCATCTGCCCGGCGTGCAGGATGCCGCGCAGCGCCTGATGAGCCCGGATTCTGACCCGAACGCGTCCATGGATGTGTATTACGGTTTCCCGCCCTCTTCTATTGCGGTGTTTGAGGTGCCGGGGGAGTGGGCTCTGCTTGATGGGGCGGATGCGCGCCTCGTGGACTTCAAGAGCTTCTAGACCAGAAGTTTCTAAACCAGGAGTTTCTAGGCTTTGTGCCTGAATGAAATGGGTAAAGCAAAAGCCCCGTACCAGCCGGTACGGGGCTTTTTGTGGCGGAGACGGGGGGATTTGAACCCCCGGTCGAGTTTAACCCCGACCCTTCATTAGCAGTGAAGTCCATTCGGCCGCTCTGGCACGTCTCCACGGTGCGCTCGTGAGCGCATCCCTATAAGAATATAGGCTGTTTTGCGCTTGGTCAATTCGGCCCATGCTTTGGGGGATATCTCTGAGTATGTGTTGCTTTATAGGGTGGACTATGGATTGTGCGCTTTGAGGCTCATACACATTTTCGATAGACTGCTTACTGTCCGACCGATAAATAGAGGGCGTCTCTGGCGTGTGATTTTTTCATGCAACGTTGCCAGAGTTGTCTTATTTACTCAACGAAATGAGAAATCATGTCTGAAAACCCCAACAACCCCCAGCCCCAGTTCAACCAGGACCCCCAGTTTAGCCAGCAGGCACCCCAGTTCAATCAGCAGGCTCCTTACGGTGTGCCCGTTCAGACCCCTGAGCAGCAGGCTCAGGCGAAGAAGGCAAAGACCCTGTCGATTGTCTCTCTGGTGAGCGGTATTGTGAGCTTCTTTGTCCTCGGTTTCATCCTTGGTGCTGTAGCTATTGCGACCGGCCGCCTGGCTATGAACAACCCTGAGCTGAAGAACCGCGGTATGGCTATTGCCGGTACTGTTCTAGGTGTCGTCAGTATTATTTTGCTGGTCGCTCTGAAGATTTTTGTAAAGCAGTAAGATTGAAGCTACCTGCAGTAGCCTCATGATTTGAAGAAGCCCGCGAGCGCCCCGTGTGTTCGCGGGCTTCTGTGCGCCTCATCAGTTTTCTGGTCAGTGCATATATGCTGCGGATAGCTCCAGAATGACGAATCCGTTTGTGCCCACCTCAGCGATAGGTTAGGGTGAGTAAGGTTCAATACACACCATTCACACGAAAGAGGGACCACATGTCTCAGAACCCGCAGGACTCTAACTCCTACGACTACAACCCGGAATACGGCAACCTGAACGAGCAGAACGCTCAGAACGGTCAGCAGCAGTACCAGCAGCAGTACCAGCAGCCTGGTCAGTACGGTCAGCCTATGATGGTGCCTGTCGGCATTGTTCAGAAGACCCCCGAGCAGCTTGCTGGCGAGAAGGCTGGTCAGACCTCCATGGTGCTCGGCATTATTGGTCTGATCTGCAACTTCTTTGTTAGCTGGTGGCTGTTCGGTCTGCCCTCGCTGATCATGGGTGTTATCGGCATTATGAAGGCTAATGAGGCTGAGCGTTTTGGCACTGCAGCTTCGGGCGGTCGCATCATGGGCTGGATTAACGCAGCTTTTGGTGGCCTGTTCTTGGTTGTAATCGGTGGTTTCCTGCTGCTGGGTCTTATCGGCGCGGCAGGTGCTGCTTCTTCCTCTTCCAACCACTTTACTGAGCTGGTCAGCACCCTGGCACTCTTCTAAGAGCTCATTCGCAGGGTATAGCGGAAGCCCCGTTCCTCGATGTGAGGAGCGGGGCTTTTGCGTACCTGATAAGGCGCATATCCAGCGCATCAAAGTCTGTTGTGCGGGGTTGCATAACGGCCTTAGTTGTACCCGTTCCATTCATGGGTTAGGGTGAATTAGGTTTAACACACACCAGCCGTACGAAAGTGAGATGCCATGTCTCAGACTCCTCGGGGTTCAGACCCCTACGACTACAACCCGGACTACAACCGTCTGAACGAGCAGTACAACCAGAACGGCCAGTACGGGCAGAACACTCAGTACGGTCAGTATGGCCAATACGGTCAGGGTTCTTACGGCCAGTACGGGCAGAGCTCCTACGATCAGTATTCTTATGACCAGTACGGTCAGAATTCGTACGGTCAAGACCCATATGGTCAGAATCAGTATGACCCGTACGGTCAGCAGTACCAGCAGCCCGACCAGTACGGTCAGCCCATGATGGTTCCTATGGGTTTTTTGCAGAAGACCCCCGAGCAGCTTGCCGGTGAGAAGGCTGCTCAGACTTCCACGGTGCTGGGTATTATCAGCTTGGCGTGTATAGTGACTCTCAGCTGGTGGCTGTTTGGTCTGCCTTCCCTGATTCTGGGTGTTATCGGTATTTTCAAGGCGAACGAGGCAGAGCGTTATGGTGCGGCTGCTTCAGCTGGTCGTATCTTGAACTGGATTAGCGTAGCCATTGGTGGCATGTTCCTGGTGCTTTTCGGCGGAGGTCTTCTGCTAGCAATTATGCTGGCTCTTTCTGATTCTGCCGCAAATTCTAGTCTCGTGGAGACTGTGCAGATACTGGCATTCTTCTAAACACTTTCACCCTCATTGGAGGGTACGCAAAAGCCCCGCTCCTCAATACTGAACTGCGCCCCGAAACTTGGACGCA
>NZ_KV821831.1:0-42481 GCF_001815755.1 Rothia sp. HMSC061C12 | reverse complement strand
CCCCCCCCCGCCCCACACGAAATACCGGCATAATAGAGGGATGAACTTGTTTGCCCCCGCCTACCTCGACTTCCTGCCCGACTGGCTACGCCTCGCACTCGGCATAGCCGATATCCTCATCCGACTCGCAGCCCTCTGTTGGCTCCCCTACAACCGCAAACCCGTGGTTGCCCTGGGCTGGCTCATGGCCATCTTCTTCATCCCCTTCGTAGGGTTCATCGCATTCCTCGTCTTCGGCTCCTCGCGCCTGCCCGCCTACCGCCGCGCACGCCAACACGCCATGAACGACTTGATCCGCGAAGTCAGCGAGAACAAGCCCTTCCTCACCCGCACCGACGACCTCTCCGACCCCGCAAAGGCAGCCAGCCAGCTCAACTACACCCTGGGCTCACTCCCCCTGGTCGGCGGCAACCAATTCACCCTCCACACCGACAACCACGAGGCAATGGTCGCCATGGCGGAAGAAGTCGACCGCGCCACCAAATACGTGCACTTCGAGTTCTACATCACCGCCTACGACGAGGCGAGCGCAGTCCTCTGGGACGCCCTCTTCGCAGCCCACGAACGCGGTGTACAGGTGCGCGTACTCCTCGACCACATCGGCTCCTGCAAATACCCGTCCTATAAGAAACTCGTGAAAATGCTCAACGACTCGGGTATGCAGTGGCGCCTCATGCTGCCGCTCAAACCGTGGAAACTCAAGTGGCAGCGACCCGACCTGCGTAACCACCGCAAGGTCCTCGTCGTGGACGGACGCGTCGCGTTCTCCGGTTCGCAGAACGCTATTCACCGCTCCTACGACATGCCCGAAAACATTAAGAAGGGCTTGGAGTGGAAGGACCTGACCTTCTCCTGCACCGGCCCCATCGTTGAAGAGCTCAACGCCGTTTTCGTCTCCGACTGGTACTCCGAAACGAACCAGCTGATCCTGGCAGAAATTAACACCAATATCCCCTACTACAAGGATGGGATGCGCGCCCAGGTTGTGCCCTCCGGCCCCGGTTTTGAAACCGAAAACAACCTGCGCCTCATTAACTACCTGATCTACAACGCCGAGCGGCGTATTACCATCTGCTCGCCCTACTTCGTGCCCGAAGAGACCCTACTGCAGGCACTCACGAACGCCGCCTACTCCGGTATTGAAACCACCGTGATTGTGTGCGAGAAGGGCGACCAGTTCCTGCCGAACATGGCGCAGCGTTCCTACTACGAGCAGCTGCTGCAGGCGGGTGTGCGTATTCTGCAGTACCCCAGCCCGACCGTGTTGCACTCCAAGTTCATGATGGTCGACGACGAAATCGCGTTCATTGGCTCGTCCAATATGGACCCGCGTTCCTTCTCACTGAACATGGAAGTGTCAACGTTCGTCATTGACCGCGGCATGGTCGCGATGCTGGATGAAGTATGCGCCGAATACGAGCAGGTCTGCACCGAGCTGCTGTACACCCAGTGGGCGGAGCGCCCGCGCCGCATCAAGATGACGGAGAACCTCTGCCGACTGTGGTCATCGCTCCTCTAAACTATTTTTCGCACACTCGCAGGGTCTGAGTTTTCATCCCCGCACTCGCCAAAGGACTATCGGTTGCCCCTTCTAATTCGTAAAGCACGGCGCAAATTCGCTGAACTCGATGCACACGATGTAGCCCACCGCATCTCCGCGTACACCTACGGTAATTTCTTGGTGCTGGCGGCTCTGCTGAGCGTCTACGACGCGAACGCTATCTTTGACGGCACCGCGATTCTCTACATTACGGGTACCGGTCTGACCACCTACATTGCCCACGTCATCGCAGAAATGCAGGAGTACCGGGTACTGCACGGCGGCACCCCGCCGCGAGAATTCGTCAAGCACGCGCTGGGCAACGCAAGCCCGATTCTGGGTACGACCGTATACCCCGTGCTGTTGCTGATTCTGGCGGCAATCCTACCGCCCGGCGCCACCTACGAGATCATTTTTGACTACACTATTCTCCTCTGTCTTGCGACCGTGGTGTGGCGTATTTTTAGCCTCAACTTCGCGATTGCTCGCTACCGCGGCGAACCGCTCTGCTGGCGTACCTTCCGAAGCGCTGTGTGGCTCACCTTCGCCGTTATTGTTCTCGCGATTGTGAAGATTATGTTCACTCACGCTGGTAAATAACCTCAAAGCTCCCCTGAAGCTCAGATTAACCGAGATCAGGGGAGCTTTTGTATGCACCATCGCTGGGATGCGCCGGGCCACAAGCTAGAGCAGCGCTATACATTAGGACAGGGCTACCGGCTAGAGCCGTAGCTGGATGCTACATCGGCTCGCCCGGGCCCTTCAAATCGGCGAAGTACAAATACCACACGAAGAGCGCCACTGCAATGTAGAGAACCGTGCACAGGCTCAAAGTGATGATGTGGCGGCGGCGAGTAATACTCAAATACCCAATAAACTCACGGATAAAAGCATTCACCGCAAAATACAGCTTCGTACGAGCCCCCGCACCCCAGCATTCCAGACCCAGCGAACGTGCCAACAGCAACGCACGGAACAGGTGGTAGCTGGTTGTTACCACAGCAACTTTCGGGGTTTTACCCTCGGCAACCTCCGGCATCAAGGCGTAAGAGAAGAGCAGGTTCTCGCGGGTGTTCACCGCGCGGTCCTCCACAATAATGTCCGCCTCGGGAATGCCGCGGGATACAGCGTAGCGAGTCATCGCCACGCCCTCGGGCACCTCCTCATCCGCGCCCTGACCGCCAGACATAATCAGCTTCGAGCCGGGGTTCTTACGGTAAATTTCAATGCCGCGATCGATACGACCCGCCAACAGCGGAGTCACCTGGTCACCAATAAGACCCGAACCAAGCACCACCACATAGTCAGCCTGCTGGCGGAAATTTACCAGGTTCAACGCTGCCGCCACAGTAAAGCCCACCGCGTAGATAGTGAAATAGGTCAGCACCAGCGAAAAATAGAAATAAATAGTGCCCCACACGCCGCCAAACGGAACATTCTCCACCGAACCGGGAACAAAGAACGGCCCCACAATAAGAGCGACACCGGCAGCCAATGCCAAAGAATTAGTGAGCGAAAAACCCTCACGAGCAATAAGGCGCACACCGCTATAAAGGAACAGACCGGTCAAACCCAGAGGCGTAAAAAGCGAAAGAATCACCGGAATGATAACAATGAGGAGCGCCAGCACCAGCAAAATCTGGTTCTCTGACACAACCGCCATTGCGCCCAGGCTCGTACCCAGCAACCCCACGGTCACAATCAGTAGCCAGCCGACAAACACGCTACGGCGTTCCCGCAGGTAGAGGCAGATAAAAAGCACCGGCGAAAGCGCCGTCAGCGCGTACAGCACCACCAGCGGGATATATAGAGAAGAACCGGGAGGAGGAAGAAACTGCATAAATTGGATCCCAAAGAATAAGTAAAGTGTGCGCCCGCTGAAAATCGGGAGAATCAAAAAAATTCTTCACACAATTCTATCCCCACCGCTGTACATCTATCGCTGCAGGCCCGCCGCACACAAGCGCATGCAGAAAAGGCAAAAGGGCAAAAAGAAACACGCGACACCTCCGACATTGCATACTTTCGTATGCGGCGAATGTATCGCGCGTTCATTTCTACCCTGGACTAGTTTAGCGCCATAAACGGTTTCCCGTGTGGATTGAAGAAGGTTTAATCTGCAACCACTCCGGCGCAAGCAGGCGAACAGCCTTCGCACACCCCGACAAAGCAGTAATAATCGACTCGCAACGCTGATTAAACTCGCTCTGATGACGCTTATCCACAATCTGCCCCGGAAAATGGCGATGCATCTTCGACACAGAGTCGCTACTCTCCTGCAAACCGTGGCCCGTATGGCCCGGAACATGCTTCACCAGCACACGCTTCTCGCGGATAGCCTCCGTCAAAGCACGCATCTGAGCCACCACGCGCTCATCCTGAATACCCTCAGAAACCCACGCCTCAAAAGCCCAACGGCTATGCGCCAAACGCAATACAAACGTCAACGCACCCAAAGAATCCGTATGAATAATCAGGCGGCGCGAACCGCTATGGAACACCGTATAAGCCGCCAACATCGCAGACAGCTCACCGGTCATAATATTCACGCCATCATAGTGGGTATGAAAATAGAAGCCGTCCTCACTCACGCCGGCGATACCCATACGGCCGCCACGCTGATACTTCTTATTGTGAGTCGAACGGAACGAACAATCCGTGAAAACGCTATAGTCCTGCAGCTGGTCCAGCGGTCGAGGGGTCAGCGCCTCCTCCACCATCTCATCCACGGCGGTACGTGCCGCACACACCTCAGCCTGCATCCGCTCATACGCGGGCGTGCCAGCAAGCTTCACATGCACTTCCCCCAAAGAATGGTTATCGTACGGGTCCAGCACCTTCTCAAAGGCGCGGTACTCCATAATCCCCTTCAACTGGTCGCAATCACGGAAAAGCTGCTTCAGATTCTTACGGTCCGCAGCAATCGTCACCAGGTTCTGACGGTACTGCTCAGGAACCACATCCCACGCAGAAAGCACGGCACGACCCAGCAGACGCGGATGCACCTCATCACAGCATTCCATGAGGGAATGAACGTGAGTGAAAAGCATCGGCTCCTCATTCACCACGGTGCGGGTGCCGTCCTGCTTAGAAATAAAAACCACCGTCGACAACGCCGAATAACAAAAACCTTGCGCCTTACGATGCTCCTGAGCCACCGCAATCACAGCAACGCCCTGATCCGTGTACCCGGCAGGGTACGAGGCGCTATAGTCGGGCGCCTCCCAGGTCAGGGTGCATCGTTTGATATGCGCCGGTGAAAATCCCATGAGTGTCACCCCCCATGTGTGCCATACCGCGTCTCCTTCCATTCATGCGGTGTATCGTCCTCATTCTTTTATAGGTCGAAAAGAAAGGGGCACGCAAATATAAAACACCTTTTTTACAGTTAGCGAATGGATCACCGCAATTCCTCTCTCACGCCGGCACAGCACAAAACCCAGTACAGAACACAGCGCACAACACAGCGCGAGAAACCCCCGCGCATACCTCACCGAGGCGCGGGGAAAGGTGTACGGTAAAAGAGTCATATACGACGCGGCAACCGCCGCACCACCCCACAAGGAGAGCCCCATGATTGGTGTCTACGCCGGAGTATCCGTCAAGCCCGAGCACGTCGAAGAATTCCTCAAGACCATCGAACCGCTCGTGACCGCAAGCCGCCAGGACGAAGGCAACGTCAGCTACGACTTCGGTGCCGTCTCCGACACCGACTTCGCATTCATCGAGCGTTGGGAATCCCAGGAACTGCTCGAAAAGCACATGGGCACCGAACACTTCCAGAAGGCTGTCGCCGCATGGGAGCCGCTGCTCTCCTCCGAGCTGGACGTTCGCATCGTCAACTTCCGCTAAACGACGTTAAAGACCGAGGTGCCCGGCACCCCCTAAGTGAGGGGTGCCGGGCACCTTCGTATATCACCCTTGGAGACGAGCGCAGCTACTCGCGGCGCGCCTTTATGCTCGGTCTAGCGGCGTTCCAAACCGACCTCCACCGAATCAAGCGTGAAACCATTCGTCGCGCTCACGCAATGCACCTTACCGCTATTCACCGACTTGCAGGTGTAACCATACGCGGTCACCACCTGACCGGTCGGCAGTGCAGTAATACCCTCGGTATTCACCGGCTCCGGGGTGGCGGTCTGACCGACCAGGCTCACCTCGGGCGCCTGGCCCTGCACCATGTGCACGCGCTGCTGCGCCTTACCGGATGCGGCATCCCAGCCCTCCAGGGTCACGCCCACCAGCGCCTGGCAGTCCACACCTGACGGGGTCACCGAACACGCGACCTTAGAGTCCGGGCTGGTGAAACGCAGCGCCTCAACAGTCTTCGCAGAATCACCCTGACCGAAAGTGCCGCCACCGTACGCTTCAGCGAAAGTCAGCGTACCCGACAGCATGCGGGTCTGTGCCGGAATCAGCGCCAGGCGCGGCTTCTCAACGCTACCACCCTGCGTGAAGCAGGCACCCGTAATGTAGTCGCGGCCCTGCACCTTCGTAGCGCACTGGTACCACTCAACACTCGCCGCGCCGTCCTGGTTCTTGCGGCTGTTGAAGAGGCGCACCGCCTCCTGAGCCTTGGCACAATCCGAACCGTCATACACGTAAATACCGGCGGAACCACCCAGCAGGCTTGTCACACCGCAGCGGGTGCCCGCATCAATAGTGTTCGCAGAGCCACTCGCCGAGGCGTATGCCGCCTCGTACTCGGCGTCCGTGCTCGGCTCATCGGTCGGGGTTGCTACCGAGTCGTACGTTACCGGGGAATCCAGGCCGGCAGAGATCTGCACAGTATTCGGCTTCCAGGAGCCATCCGCCGCGGTGAACAGGGTCTTTGCATCAACGGGCGCAGAAGAAGTCGCCACCATCATCGGGGCGGTTTCAGAATCATCAGCCTGCGGCTGAGCAGAGCAAGAGCTCAAAGCGAGCGCACCGATACAGGCAAGAGCCGTCAGGGCACGACGAGTAAAAGCACGCTGTGCGCGTGCGGGCAGGGTAACCATGAATACGTCCTTGTGAGGGTTGCGAATTGCGTTGTGTTTGAGTGGTTGTGCTGAGTCGGTGAATCGGGTACCTAAATACCTTCTTACACCCTACTGCACCGCAACTGACAAGGCAATACGCCGCACCGGGTATCCCACGACGGTAAACAAATACGCGAACAAAGAACAGCGCCCCGCCCGCAGAAAAACCGCGGAACGGGGCGCCAGCCCATCAGGGCAAGATATTAAATTCTCACACGATACGTGAGGGGCTTATGCGTCCTCGGGCAGGATGCGCACGCCACCCTTATCGGCCGAAGCAGCCAGCATGCCGTACACCTTCAGAGCGTTCGAAACCTGACGCTCACGCGGCTTGGTCGGACGCCACGGTGCAGCGCCCTTCGCCTCGCGGCGAGCAGCAAGCTCCTCGTCCGAAACGTTCACACGCAGGATACGGTTGTTCACGTCAATCTCAATCTCGTCGCCGGTCTGCACCAGACCGATAGCGCCGCCAGCGGCCGCCTCCGGGGAGACGTGACCAATCGAAATACCCGAAGTACCACCGGAGAAACGACCGTCAGTAATCAGTGCACACTTCTTGCCGAGGCCCAGGCCCTTCAGGTAGGAGGTCGGGTACAGCATTTCCTGCATGCCGGGGCCGCCCTTCGGGCCCTCGTACTGGATGACGACAATGTCGCCTTCCTTCACGTTCTTCGACAGGATCTCGTACACGGCCTCGTCCTGCGACTCGACCACGAAGGCGCGACCCTTGAAGTGGAACAGCTCCTCATCAATACCAGCGGACTTGATGATCGCACCGTTCTGGGCAATGTTGCCGTACAGGACCGCCAGGCCGCCATCCTTGGTGTACGCGTGCTCCACGGAGCGGATGCAGCCGTTCTCAGCGTCGGTCTCGTGGGACTCGTACTTGTTCGCGGTGGAGAACGCCTGAGTGGTGCGCACGCCGCCGGGAGCCGCGAGGAACAGTTCCTTCGCCTTCTCGCTCGCCTTGCCGCTACGGATATCCCACTCATCCAGCCACTCGTCCAGCGAGTCAGCGTGAACAGAATGAACGTTCTTGTGCAGCAGGCCGGCACGGTTCAGCTCACCCAGCAGGGCGGGGATACCGCCGGCACGGTGCACGTGCTCAATGTGGTACTTAGTGGAGTTCGGGGCGACCTTCGCCAGGCAGGGAACCTGACGCGAAATACGGTCAATATCCTTCAGGGTGAAGTCAGCACCCGCCTCGTGAGCAATCGCCAGGGTGTGCAGCACGGTGTTGGTCGAACCGCCCATCGCCACATCCAGCGCCATAGCGTTCTCGAACGCTTCCTTAGTCGCAATGGAGCGGGGCAGAACCGACTCGTCATCCTGCTCGTAGTAGCGCTTGGACAGCTCAACGATGCGGCGGCCAGCATCCAGGAACAGCTCCTTACGAGCAACCTGAGTAGCCAAGGTGGTGCCGTTACCGGGCAGCGCCAGGCCAATCGCCTCATTCAGGCAGTTCATGGAGTTCGCGGTGAACATACCCGCGCACGAACCGCAGGTCGGGCACGCATTCTTCTCAATCTGGGCGAGCGCAGCGTCACTGACGCTGTCATCAACAGCCATCACCATGGCGTCCACCAGGTCGAGGCGGTGCTCAACAATACCCTCAATGCCCTCGCCGGACTCCATGGGGCCGCCAGAGACAAAGATGGTGGGGATGTTCAGGCGCATAGCCGCCAGAAGCATACCGGGGGTGATCTTGTCACAGTTAGAGATGCAGACCAGCGCGTCGGCACGGTGCGCGTTGACCATGTACTCGACCGAGTCAGCAATCAGATCGCGGGAAGGCAGCGAGTAGAGCATACCGTCGTGACCCATCGCGATACCGTCATCAACAGCGATGGTGTTAAATTCCTTGGCGACGCCGCCAGCCTCACGAATCGCGCCGGCGACCAGCTCACCCATGTCCTTCAGGTGCACGTGGCCGGGCACGAACTGGGTAAAGGAGTTCGCAATAGCAATAATGGGCTTGCCGAAGTCGTCATCGCCCATGCCGGTGGCACGCCACAGGGCGCGGGCACCAGCCATGTTACGGCCGTGAGTTGAAGTACGTGAACGCAGTTCTGGCATTGTTTTACCTTCCGTAGTGATGCAAGTACTGATTTTACGCGCGGCGTCCAACGCTCTTCAGCTCAGGGTCACTTTGGTTTCATGCATCGAAACGCGCACGAGCCTGCAACCGCCTATCGGTGGGAGGGTTGAGGCCACGGGGGTTGTGCCGGATCTGCGGCAGAATTGCCCCCTTTGGGGTATATGGGGGACATCACCCCATTATGCCCCCTAATCTGGAATGAGCCCAGGTTGCGGGCGTCGATATTCAGTCGGCGAACGCACCGGGAGGCGGCGGGCTGCCGTGCCTGCCGCGTACGGGCCTCGCTGTGCATACGTAGCAACATCCGTAGCACCGGCGCAGTTCGTTTCCAACGCACTGATTTATACACGCTTTTATACACGCTGAACCCTGCTTACGTTTCAGAAGGTTTCCATGACACAGGCACCCACCGCATCGCTCACCCTCACGCCGGCAACCAGCCCGGCAACCACCCCGGCAGGCGGCAAAGATTTTGCGTCCTCCGTCATCTACCAGGTGTACCCCAAGTCCTTCTACTCCTCGGCGGGTGGCGCCTACGGCGACCTGCGCGGCGTCATCGAGAAGGTGCCCTACATTGCATCCCTGGGCGTGGACATGGTGTGGTTCAACCCGTTCTTCGCCTCCCCGCAGAACGACAATGGCTACGACATCTCCGACTACTACGCCATCAACCCCGACCTGGGCACCATGAAGGACGTCGAAGAGATGATTGCCGCCCTTGCCAAGCACGGTGTGGGCGTCATGTTCGACATGGTGCTCAATCATGTTTCGACCGAGCACGAGTGGTTCCAGCGTGCGCTCGCCGGTGAGCGCGAGTACTGGGATTACTTCTACATTCGCCCCGGCAAATACACCGAGGACGGTCAGCTGCGCGAACCGACCAACTGGGAGTCGAAGTTCGGCGGCTCCTGCTGGTCCCGCTTTGGCGAGTACACGGATGAGCACGGCACTCCCCTGTTCTACATGCACCTGTACGACCGCACCCAGGCGGACGTGAACTGGTACAACCCGACTGTGCGCGACGAGCTGTTTAAGGTCGTGAACTTCTGGTACGAGAAGGGCGTGCGCGGCTTCCGTTTCGACGTCATTAACGTCATCGGTAAGGGTGAAGAGCTATTCGACGCCCCCGAAGGCACCGTGGACAAGGCACAATACACCGACACCCCGATTGTGCATACTCGCATTCAGCAGCTGAACCGCGCCTCGTTCGGTCAGTATGATGACACCGTGACCGTGGGCGAAATGTCCTCGACCAGCATCGAAAACTGCGTGGGCTACTCCAACCCGGTAAACCACGAGCTAGACATGGTGTTCAGCTTCCACCACCTGAAGGTGGACTACGAGAACGGCGAGAAGTGGTCGAAGGTGCCGTTCCGTTTTGCCGAGTTGAAGCAAATCCTGAACGAGTGGGCGCTGGGTATGCAGGCCGGCGGCGGCTGGAACGCGCTGTTCTGGAATAACCACGACCAGCCGCGCGCGCTGAACCGTTTTGGTGACGTTGAGCGTTACCGTGCCGAGTCGGCGACCATGCTGGCGACCGTAATTCACCTGCTACGCGGCACCCCATACGTGTACCAGGGCGAGGAAATCGGCATGATTGACCCGGTCTACTCCTCGATCGAGCAGTATGTGGATGTGGAGGCGCACAACGCCTACGCAATGCTGCGTGAGCGCGGTCTGAGCGAGCAGCAGGCCCTGGAGATTGTGGCGTCGAAGGCTCGCGATAATTCGCGTGTGCCGATGCAGTGGACCGCGGATCCGGTGATTGCCGGGTTTGGTTCCACGTCGCCGTGGCTGGCTCCCGCCCCGGTTCGTGATGCGGCGACCGGTGCCGGTATTTCGGTGGAAGATGAGGAACGCGACGGCATGATTCTGCCCTACTACCGCAACCTGATTGCCCTGCGTAAGCAGTACCCGGTCATCTCTGTGGGGTCGTACGCGCCCTACGCGCTAGATCACGAGCGGATGTTTGCGTACCTGCGTGAGCTTCCCGCCGAAGCTGAGAAGGGTAGCCCGGCGCAGCGTCTGCTGGTATTGACGAACTTCTACGGTGAGCCGACCGAGGTTGAGGTTCCGGCTGAGTTTGTTCGTTCCGGTCGCGTGCTGGTGTGTAATTACAAGAATTCTGCGGTCGACTCCACTGCGGCGGATTCTGCTGTATCTGATTCGGCTGAGACGGTGACGCTGAGCCTGCGCCCCTACGAGGCTCTGGCGCTGCTGATTGAGGGCTAAAAGCGGTTCCGCGCCTCTCCCCTAGCCTGTGGGGCGGGACGATATAAACCGACCTGGCAATATTCTATTTCGAGAATATTCCCAGGTCGGTTTTGTTTATAGACATTCCTATAGAGGAATTTATGTGGAATATCAGGCAGACTTTTAGAAGCCGTGCTCGTTCAGCCAGGCAGCCGCCCACTAATCAAAGTACATGCTAAATCTTAGTCGAGCATAGATATTCCCATAAAGAACTTTCAACTTCCCTAAAGTTACATTCATCCAGATACCCATTACTTCTAATGCATTTTTCAAGAATATTTAATTGCGATTCCAAAATCTCAATATTATGAAATATTTTATTGGAGGACATAAGTGCTGTATCCCAAATATCTTCCACTCCACCAGACATGGATCCAGAGAAATCACGAGGCAAATGATTCGACTCTATCTGGATGCGTAACGCTTCAGACACCTTAGGTGCCTGCGTAAGCTCCAATAGATTTAAATTTACAGAATTACTTTCTGCATATTTAATCTTCGATAGATACTCTGTGGAACGCTGTACATATGATGACATAAGGCAGATAAAATCATTTACACTCGCTAATGCAAATCGAATGCCGAAATTCATAAATGACGACTGACTATAGCATTCAACTCCTTTATCTGTTATTGAAAAAAGAGGATTTGCAGAAGGCTGACCTAACGATTTATCAATGCGAGAAGCTAAGCCAGTTAGAGATTCTTCAGAAACCTCAAGTATTGGTGATATATCCCTAATTGAAACTGGTAGTTGCGGGGGAGTGTTCCAGGCACTCCGGAATACACCAATTTCATCAAAAATTCCTCCAAAAAATTTACCTTTATATGGAGGAGGAGGAGAAATAGCGAAATTTCCAAGCATACACAAAAATCGTGAGAATGCAGAAAGCAATGCATGCAATACCATATATGCATATGCGGTGGATATATAGTTTCCATTTATCAAGGAAATAATATCCCCCGCGTTCCATTCACGTTGACAACCAAAAACTGAATATACAACCCATGCCCCCGGAACAACATCTCCAGAACCATAGGAAAGGTTTGAAGGAATGGATATGCTATATTCTTCACCTGCAATATTATATAAATCAACAAAAGTATCGGTCGAAAGCCCGCTACCACCTAATGAAATTTGCAATAATTTAGCACCAATAATTGCCCTAGATGTAAATTTATCAAGTTTTTCAGGTTGACCTAAAAGGTGAGATTTTAGGAGTAAGTTTTGCTCTTTAGATGACGCAGAAACATTATCGTTCGGCCCAAACAAAGTTGTAAACCCATACGCCGATTGCCGCTTTTCACTAAGAGCAATATCTATCAGCTGACGCTCCGTTGCCAAAAGAGATTTGGATTCTTGGAAATCTACTGGAAGAACCTTTCCCCACACATAACGATGGAGTCTTGCTAGATTCCTTCTATCATTTTTTGTTACCACGATTACCTCTGATTCTAATAGAACAAAATGCAATAACTGTCAGAGCTATTGAAAGAATGAACCAAAAATCAAAACTAACACTCCGAATAAAATTAGCAATATCTAACGCCAAGAACCCATCACCCGGAATTTTATCAACCCCACCATTATATGTTGCATCAACTACACCCAAGAGAGTCTGGATTATAGTCAAAAGTGCCAGAATAATCAATGCAACGTCAACTGTCTTTTGATAATTCCACTGGCGAAGTTCATTTTTTTGAGTATTGATAGACTCAAGCATATCAAGTCTTAGTTTTAGGCTATCTTTTAGGTTCAATATATTCCAAAACTCCAGAGAATCTTGTGCTACATTCGCACGTACCCCTTGAATATCCGAATATAATTCATCAAGAGAAATGGTTACAACCGAATAGTCAACAGACAAATCAAGAATTTTCTGCGCATTCGATTTATAGTTCATGTTTTTATCTTCATCACGGGCAAGGTCTCTACTTACTGCTTGCGCTCTATCCAGGAGATATTCGTGATGAATCCATATTCTTTGGGCATCCATATTGCCCTTTAGATACTCCCTAAAGTATTCATGAATACAATCTCCGTCAATTGTATTTTTATCTTTTAGTCGAATAATATTATTTGCCCACGAGATCTCCATTTTCGCGCTTAAGAATTCGCCTGAATCATTAAATAGATTTATATCAGATTCTTTTGGTTCCTTAACTAACCATAGTTTTAAATGCTCTTCCGGAGTTTTCTCATCCACGTCAATAACTAGTGTTCGACTTATCCATAGATAGTCGTATTTACTCCATTTTTCACCAGCCATCACACTGTCTACCATTTTTTTACACAAATCTTCACAAGCAATTCTAGACTCGATAGAATAGTCATTTGCCATAGCTATATAAAAACTTAATATAGGAACGCCCTGAGAAATGGAGACCCAGAGCCTTCCTTTATTTATATATTTATCCATATCTTCAGGAATTACTAGAGGAATTTCCTGCAAATCTTGAGAAAGTTCTACGGCAATATAACTTTCACTACCAGCAATCGATGTTAATTTACCCCTATCAGGCCCTTTATTTGACCCTTTCCTGTAGAATTGCTGATACGGAAGGTGTGCATTTCCAGGGGCGTACCCCTTTTCACGAATTGGAACGACAAGAATAATATCCAATATATTTCCCCCATAGTTATGCTTTTATGAGCAGATCAAGGTATCAATATGCTCTACCAATTGTCTCACATATAACTCAAATATGTTTAATCTTTAACAAGACGGGCGCGCGCCTGTGCCTCCTTGCGGGAGGCGCCGAGCAGGCGCGGTACGGTGGCAATATTCTGCGCGACGGTGCGGTGCGGCATGAGCCCGCCCTGCTGCATCACGTAGCCAATGCCGCGGCGCAGCTCGTAGGGGTTCTTCTCGTGCACGTTCACGCCGTCAATGGTGATGGTGCCGCTATTGGGCTCCACCATGCGGTTAATCATGCGTAGACTAGTGGTTTTACCGCAGCCGGAGGGGCCGACGAACACGGTAATCTGCCCGGCGGGAATATGCAGGTTCAGGTTCTGCAGCACCGTGGTGGGTTCACCGGTTCGGCTCGGGTAGCTTTTGGTGATGTTCTCGAAGCGGATTCCGCCCGCCTGCGCGCTACCAGTGGCAGTATTTTTTGCCCAGGGAATCTGAGGTGAGTCCTCTAGGTGTTGGTGAGTTGAATTTTGGGCGGCTGAATTTTGGGCAGTCATGGGTGCGTTGGTGCTTTCTGCAGTGGCTATAGGGCAGGTGACTCTGTATACAATCTGTATACAATTCTATATACGAAAAGGCGGCATCTCAGGGTTTTATTCCCAAGATGCCGCCTTTTCGACGGTTTTGCAGTATCTGCAACCGCAAAGTTTTTTAAAAACAAAACCCGCCCCACTGTAGAAGCCTGGAGGCGGATTTCGTGGCTCCGACCGGCGTCGATCCGGTGACCTTACGATTTTCAGTCGTACGCTCTACCAACTGAGCTACAGAGCCTTGCGTATTTACTTTTAGATACGCAATGACCGCGTCTTCGGATGAATAATCATCTGAACTTACGCGGCCAGAGCGACCCCGACGGGACTTGAACCCGCGACCTCCGCCGTGACAGGGCGGCGCGCTAACCAACTGCGCTACGGGGCCTTGTTGGAATCAACAGAAGTAAACTCTATATCATCTAACTTGGCTTTGCAAATCGTGAGATTTGCAAGTACCCCCAACGGGATTTGAACCCGTGCTACCGCCGTGAAAGGGCGGCGTCCTAGGCCGCTAGACGATGGGGGCCTAGTCGATCGAACAGGTTCCGTTTTCTTCATCCCGTCGTTCGAACCTCCACTAGTCTATGACAGGTTTGCGGAGGCACGCAAACCGTTTTGTTCGATTTTGCCCGATTTTGACCCCCATTTTCGACCATTTATAGCCTGGCACATATGTGTTTAAGCTTGTCAATGAGGATTCAGAGAAACTTCAAAAAATTTTAAAATTTCTTCACAACACCCCAAATCAGGGGCTTTTGGAAGGTTTTTAGACACGTTTGGGTACCTACAGGAGCCCAGAGAAAGACTTTTTCGCCACCTCCATTTCTACAGATTTTCTACAAACTCCTCCGAAACTCCTCCGAAATTTTGTTTTGAAGATGCCGGCATCAGTCCCGCAAGAATTCCGAAAACCCACCTTCACATCTCTTATACACCCCTCTTATGCGCATCGCAGCGGCCAAAAAACTCCACAATATCTCCAAAAAATTTTCGACAACTTTCTACACGCTTATATAGGACATGCAGGCAAGACGCTACCCTGGGTGCAAATATCTGCAAGAGAGTGCACGGCAACACCTCTTTAGGGGGGTTCACCCCAGCCTCCCCGGAGCCCTCAAAAATGTGCCGCGCAAAGCAACTACAGGCCAGAATGCACATAGATGCAAATATTCACTCTTGGGAATACAATAAACCAGCTTGTCAGACGCTTATTTTTCTCTCAGTGCAGATATCTACGCAATTATGACGACGCAGAAATATAAAGATTTGATAAACCTCTAGCGATTGACAAGGAGAGATGAAAGCTGGCTGAAAATACCCCCTGAAATAGCTTGAAGCCCCCTCTTTGAGCACCGTACTATAGAGGGCGTGAGGTCACTTCCGGACCTTGCACGGGGCCACTTCCGGAGCCCCAGACGTAAAGTCACCGCACATTACAGCACCGATAAACCGCATAGAGATCCAAAGGGGGATCCAGTGTCCGCAACGATGAATCGCCGCATGGCATTCCGTGCACTCGGCGTAGGCACCGCAACCATCGCTCTCGGCTGTGTAGCTGCACCCGCAGCGCAGGCACAGCAGATGGCGCACCCGCAGAAGGCAATGACTGCCGACCAGCAGCTCAAGCTGATCCTGCGCCGCCTAGAGCAGGTACCTGCCCGTTTGAAGTATGCGAAGCCTGGATCCTCCAACCGCGTTAATAGCGGCATTGAGAGCGCACTGGGCAACCTGACCACCGTCCAGGGCACTGACGCAGGCCGTCAGATTGCAAGCGCTAAGGCCGCTGTTCGTAAGTCTGATGGACGCGCCCACGCAGCGCTCTCCCCCGTTGGTGTTATTGCCTGCGTTGTCAGTATTGCAAAGTTTGTCATTCAGCTGGGCATCGCCATTTACAAGCTTATTAAGGCACTCGTTAACGCCTTCAAGCAGTGGAAGACCTTCAAGAACATCGTGAAGGCCGTTATTTCTGGTGAAGCCCGCAAGAAGCTGGGTACTGAAACTGAAACCGTACTCAAGGCCATTTTGGGCATTGAAGACGTCCTCAAAAAGTGTGCATAGTCTACACACCGTACGGCTATGCGCTTGTTTAGAGAGCTAATCTTGGTGTTTCTTTAGCTTTCTAGACCCCGTTAAGGGATGCGCCGCACGTGGAGTCACTGCATGGGCTCGTTGCGCGTCCGGGTAGCCGGAGGGTATGTCCTCGAGTGTCTTCGGCACCTACCCAACCCACCCCGCATGACCTCATGGTGCGGGGTGGGTTTTCTTTAACCTCTCTTTCGGGCGAGCGCTTCTCGAGCTTCCTCCCCGTGGCTCCCCTGTTTCCTGCCGCCCCCGCCTCCTTATGTATAGACAAAAATCGACCCCGCACCGGCTCACGGTACGGGGTCGATTTCTATGTTCTACGTGCTAGAAGATTACTCGCCGCGGGAGATGTTAATCATCTCGTCGCGGTCCACAACCTTCACGCGGGCGCGAGGCTCACCGGCAGCATCCTTGGATGCTGCGCCCAGTGCCTTCTCGTGGTCGTCCAGGCGGTGCCAGCCTTCCCAGGTGGTGTACTTGATGCCCTTGGAATCCAGGTAGGCGCTGAATGCCTCTGCCTCCGGCTCGGATGCGGTGTAGAGGTTCTCGCGGTCCTCGAGCAGGTGGGTGATGGTCTCGAGTGCGTCAGACTTGGTGGAGCCGATCAGGCCGACGGGGCCGCGCTTAATCCAACCGGATGCGTACAGGCCGGGAACGACTTCGCCGTTCTCGTCCACGACGCGACCCTCAACGTTGGTGATGACGCCGCGCTTGTCGTCGTAACCGATTTCGGGCAGTTCGGAACCGAAGTAGCCGATTGCACGGTAGACGGCCTGTACGGGGTAGTCCACGTACTCGCCGGTGCCGATGATGCCGCCGTTGCCGTCGAGCTTGTTGCGTTCCATGCGCAGGCCCACGACCTTGCCGTCTTCGCCGAGGATTTCGTGCGGGGACTGCAGGAAGTGCAGGTGCAGGCGGCGGGATGCGGTCTGCTCGTTGTTCTTCTGGTCTTCCAGCCAGCCGCGCAGGGTCTTCATCATGACCTTGGTCTGGGCGTTCTTCTCCATTGCTTCCTCGGAAGCCTCGTCGAACTGGAAGTCCTCTTCGTACAGGACGATGTCCACGTCGCGGGAGTGTGCGAGTTCGCGCAGCTCGAGCGGGGTGAACTTCATCTGTGCGGGGCCGCGGCGACCGAAGACGTGCACGTCGGTCACGGGGGAAGCCTTCAGGCCCTGGTAGACGTTGTCGGGGATTTCGGTGACGAGCAGGTCGTCAGCGTGCTTGGAGAGGATGCGGGAGACGTCCAGGGCGACGTTGCCGTTACCGAGCACTGCAACCTGCTCAGCTTCGAGCGGCCAGGTGCGGGGGTAGTCGGGGTGGCCGTCGTACCAGGAGACGAAGTCTGCTGCGCCGTAGGAGCCGTCCAGGTCGATGCCCTTAATGTTCAGGGGTGCATCAAAAATCGCGCCGGTTGCGAAGATGATGGCGTCGTAGTGTTCGCGCAGGTCGGCGAGGGTCAGGTCCTTGCCGTATTCGACATTGCCGAAGAAACGGATGTCACCGCGGTCCAGGACCTTGTGCAGCGCGGTGATGATGCCCTTGATGCGGGGGTGATCCGGTGCCACACCGTAGCGGATCAGGCCGAAGGGGGCGGGGTAGCGGTCGAAGATGTCGATGGCGACCTCGACGGCGCCGGTGCGGACCTCTTCAGACTTGGTGAGGATATCGGCGGTGTAAATACCGGCGGGACCTGCACCAATAACGGCGACGCGCAGGGGGCGTGCTGCTTCAGACACGAAAATCTTCCTTTCGAAGTTCACCGTCCGGCGCCCAGTGCGGCGCGAACAGGCGGTGAGCTTAGTGTTCACTTCTTGCCTATTTTACCGGGGATTGACGGGTGTTCGGGGGCTTATATGTCTTCGCCCACTAAATAGGACAATTTTCTGTCACCTAATCCGGGCGGGGGTCGCGTAATTCAGGAGGAGTCACCTAATCCGGGCAGCGCGGCGCATCCGGCCCCGTGTAGCTCCGCACGCAGTGGGCATAAAAACTGCCCCGCCCTCCGAGGTGCAGGAGGGCGGGGCAGGGTAACGAAGACTAGAAAGCAGGGACTAGGAGGCGGGTACCGCCTCGAAGGTTACGACCAGTTCCTCGCGTTCACCGAAGCGAACCAGGTGGCGGTCCAGCACATCCACCAGACCAGCAGCCAACTCGTCGTTTTCGGCGCGCACCTCCAGGACGAGGGCACCGTCGGTTTCGCGCAGGTCACCGTAGCCGCGGAAAATGCCGTCGCGGTTGAAGGTGAGGCGCAGACCGTCGGGCAGTTCTGCGGTGCCGAGCTTGCGGCCCATGTGCGAGCCGAGCTGCTTGATGTATCGGGCGGGGCGGTCGGTTGCTACGATGGCGCGCTGGCGTACCGGCAGGGATTCCGCGGCGGGGTAATTCTCAGCGGTGTTTTCTTGGGGAGTTTCAGTCACGGTGGGTTCCTTCTCATCTATGCCGAATTCTCATCTATGCCGGAAAAGGCTCACCACACAGAACCTGGCATCCGGCGACGCATGTTTCACCTCGAATATAGCAGAAACTTAGGGTCTACTAACCTAACAAACTATCATTGTTCGCGCAGAGGCGAGAGATAGTTACCGCTATTACGCCCCCAAAAAATCTCTGAACGAAAGCTGGGAATTTCCTGGATTAACGCTTAGAGAAACTTTAACCGTAGAATATTTCGGTACAACAGTGTCACCTCCCCAACACACCGGGAAGTGGCACTTTTTTATGCGGGATCGGAACCCCGAACCCCGCCCCGACTATGAGTATCTACGGATTTTCACGAATGTCTTCTGAGAACACCGCGGCTCCCCAGAGCCCCAAGGCAGAAGCCAAGGGCGCACTGGACCGTTACTTCAAGATCACTGAGCGAGGCTCCACCATCGCCGCAGAATTCCGCGGCGGCCTCGCCACCTTCTTCGCGATGAGCTACATCGTCGTGCTGAACCCCCTCATCATCGGCCTCGGCAAGGACGCATCCGGCAACGCCCTCGGCGTACCGCAGGTCGCAGCAATGACCGCACTGGTCGCAGGCGTCATGACCATCCTCATGGGCGTCGTCGCCAAGCAGCCCTTCGCCATGGCGGCAGGCCTCGGCGTGAACGCGCTGCTGGCAACCACCATCGCCTCCACCCCCGGACTGACCTGGCCCGCCATCATGGGCCTCGTCGTCTGGGCTGGTGTGCTGATGACCATCCTCGTGCTGACCGGCTTCCGCACCGCAGTGTTCAACGCGGTTCCCGAATCGCTCAAGGTTGCAATCGTCGTCGGTATCGGCTTCTTCATCGCCTTCATCGGCCTCGTCAACGCGGGTATCATCCGCCGCATGCCCGACGCAGCAGGCACCACCGTGCCCGTCTCCTTCGGCGTCAGCGGCCACCTGCTCGGCTGGCCCACCCTCGTCTTCATCTTCGGCCTGTTCCTCACCATTGCGCTGTTCATCCGCAACGTGAAGGGTGCCATCCTCTACGGCGTGCTCGCCTCCACCGCCCTCTCCATCATCCTGGAGAAGGTCGTACCCTCCGGCAGCTCGGTTAAGTCCCCCACCGGCTGGTCCCTGAACGTCCCCGTCTGGGACTCCAACACCAGCAAGCTGCCCGACTTCTCCCTGTTCGGCTCCGCTGACCTGTTTGGCGCCTTCGGCACCCTCGGCGGCATGGCTGCAGTTCTGCTGATCTTCACCATCCTCATCTCCGCGTTCTTCGACGCAATGGGCACCTCCGTCGGCCTCGCAACCGAAGCAGGCACCATCAAGGACGGCCAGATCGAGAACGTCGACAAGGTCCTGCTCGTGGACGCTCTCGGCTCCGTAGCCGGCGGTGGCACCTCCTCCTCCGCAAGCCAGATCTTCGTGGAGTCCGCAACCGGTATCGGCGCGGGCGCACGCACCGGCTTCGCGAACGTCGTCACCGGCGCACTGTTCCTCGTCGCGATCTTCCTGTCCCCGCTGGTCACCATCGTGCCCTTCGAAGCTGTTGCACCCGCAATGGTGTTCGTTGGCTTCCTGATGATCCGCCAGGCAGTGAACATCGACTGGAACGACTGGGGTCTGGGTATCCCCGCGTTCATGACCATCATCTTCATGCCCCTGTCCTACTCCATCGCGGACGGTATCGGCGCAGGCTTCCTGTCCTACGTCTTCATCCGCCTGGTGCAGGGTCGCGGCAAGGACGTGCACTGGCTCATGTACGTGGTTTCCGCAGTGTTCCTCATCTTCTTCGCTAACGGCCTGATTACCGGCTGGATGCACTAAATACATCGGGTGCCGAACCCTCCACACGTGGAGGCGCAGGCACCAGCTGGGCGGGGTATCGGCACCTTTGGAGTGCCGGTACCCCGCCCTGCGCTATTCTTCCCTCTACCCCAACTACCCAATTCTGGTTGCAGGGGCCGGGGAAACACCACATCACCGACTGAACCGCCGCACACAACGCGTTTCAATGGCACAAGTTAGGAGGCGGCGCCTACAATGGTTGAACCATTGTGGCGCCCAACCCGAGACTTACCCGCGAGCCTAGCCCGTGAAATTTACCTGCGAGCTTTACCTGCGAAACCGGCGGCGCAACAGTACACACCGAACAACATCAACGGATCCTCACATGTCTGAACCCCAGAAGGCGGCAGCGCCCACCAGCGCACTCGACCGCTACTTCAAGATTTCCGAACGCGGCTCCTCCATCGCCGCAGAATTCCGCGGCGGCCTCGCCGCATTCTTCGCCATGAGCTACATCGTGGTGCTGAACCCCCTCGTCATCGGTACCGGTGCTGACGCCTCCGAACGCACTCTCGGTATCGCACCCGTCGCGGCTGTGACCGCGCTGGTTGCTGGCGTGATGACCATCCTCATGGGCGTTATCGCCAAGCAGCCCTTCGCCATGGCGGCTGGCCTGGGCGTGAACGCGCTGCTCGCCTCCACCATTGCCACCACCCCGAACCTGACCTGGGCAGACATCATGGGCCTGGTCGTTCTTGCCGGTCTAATCATGACCGTTCTGGTGCTCACCGGCTTCCGTACCGCGGTGTTTGAGGCGGTCCCTGAGTCGCTCAAGACCGCGATTGTGGTCGGTATCGGCTTCTTCATTTCCTTTATCGGTCTGGTCGACTCCGGCATTATCCGCCGCATGCCTGACGCAGCTGGCACCACCGTTCCGGTGAGCCTCGGCGCGGGCGGTCACCTGCTCGGCTGGCCCACCCTCGTCTTCCTCTTCGGCTTGTTCTTCACCATCGCCCTGTTCATCCGTAACGTGAAGGGTGCGATCCTGTGGGGCGTGCTCGCCTCCACCGCGCTGTCCCTGATTCTGGAGGCGGTTGTCCCCTCCGGTTCCGTGAAGGAGGCGGCGACCGGCTGGTCCCTGAACGTGCCTTCCCTGGCGGACATGGAGTTCACCACCCCGAACTTCTCCCTCATCGGTTCCGCTGACCTGTTCGGCGCGTTCACCCACATCGGTCCGCTGGCCGCATCGCTGCTGGTGTTCACCATTCTGCTGTCCGTGTTCTTTGACGCGATGGGCGTTTCGGTTGGCCTTGCCGCCGAGGCTGGCACCATGAAGGACGGCAAGGTTGAGGACATCGACAAGGTCCTGCTCGTGGACGCTTTCGGTTCCGTTGTCGGTGGTGGCGCGTCCGGTTCGGCGAACCAGATTTTCGTGGAATCCGCTACCGGTATTGGTGCGGGTGCACGCACCGGCTTTGCGAACATTGTGACCGGTGTGCTGTTCCTGCTGGCGATTTTCATTTCGCCGCTGGTCACCATCGTTCCCTTCGAGGCGGTTGCTCCGGCGCTGGTCGTGGTCGGCTTCCTGATGATTCGCCAGGCCGTGAATATTGACTGGACCGATTGGGGTCTGGGTATTCCGGCGTTCTTGACCATTATTTTCATGCCGCTGTCGTACTCGATTGCGAACGGTATTGGTGCCGGCTTCGTGGCGTACACTTTCATTCGCCTGGTGCAGGGCCGCGGTAAGGACGTGCACTGGCTGATGTACCTGGTGTCCGCGGTGTTCGTGATCTACTTCGGTATGGGCATCATTAACGGCTGGACTAGCTAAGTCCGCTAGCCCCGATAGTTAGCCTCATTGAGAGGCGTCAACAAAGAATGGCAGAATCGTTCCGGTTTCGGAATGATTCTGCCATTTCTTTATCTGCCCACCCGCACTCAGCATGTACGAGAGGCAGGGAAAGTGACGAGACTTAGCGGACGTCTCCATCCACGTAGAACCAGGCGCCGCCCACCTTCTCAAAGCGCGACAGCTCATGCATACTGCCCTTCACCCGCTCCTCCGCAGGAACACCCGGCACCGAACGGTAATACGCAACGAACTCCACCGTACCGGACGCATCAAACGGGCCACCCGAAGCACCCAGAATATCCAGGCGATACCAGCAGATATTATCCTCCAACTCCAGCGTCGCCGGGCGAGTACTCGGATGCCAGCTCGCCAGCAAGTACGCCGCATCCCCTGTCGCAAACGCGGTAAAACGCGAGCGCATCAGCTGCTCCGGCGCGGGAGCAGTCAGCGTGCCGGAGGCGGCAAACTCGCCCAGGAACCTGCCGCAGCAGGCGCCGTACACCTCGCCGCTCGAGCAGGGGCAGCGGTCATCATGGTTAAGTTCAACCTGGTTCAGTTCAGTCATGCCACCCAGTATAAAGAACGTGCCACGTCAAGAAGGCATCGCATCAAGAAAGCACAGCGCAAAGAAACGCCCGCTCCGCCGGGGATACAAATCCTCCAGCAGAACGGGCGTTCTTGTTTTCAATCGTTAAGTTTGAGCGAACCTACACGGTGCGCTTCAGCGGCAACGCTTATTCAGCGATTGCGCGAGCCGGGGTGTCAGCAGCCGAAGGCTTGCCCACGTATGCGCCGCGGTACTTAGCAGCCGGGTGGCTGTCAGCAACCTTGGTGTGGCCCTTACCGAAGATGTTCTCACGCAGGGTGTTGCCCTCGTACTCGGTGCGGTAGCGGCCGCGCTTCTGCAGCTCGGGAACAACGTACTCGATGAAGTCCTCGAAGGAACCCGGGGAGACGTGGTACGCCAGGTTGATGCCGTCCAGGCCGCCCTCGTCGATCCAACGCTCCAGCTCGTCAGCAACCTGAACCGGGTCACCAACAATGACCTCGCCCATACCGCCGAGGGTGGTGTGCTCAGCGATGTCCTTGCGGGTCCACTTCTTGTCCTTCGCCTGCAGGGTGAAGGGGGTCAGGAAGGACTGAATCGACTCGGTCTGCACGTAGTTCAGGACCTCATCCTCGTCGAACTGGGACAGGTCAACACCGGACCATCCGCCGACAATAGCCTGTGCAGAGTCGAGGTTCACGTACTTCTTGTACTCCTCGTACTTTGCCTTTGCCTTCTCCTCGGTCTCATCCACGATGACGGAGAGCATTGCGAGGATCTTGACGTCGTCGCGGCTACGGCCCTGCTCCTCGGCAGCGGCACGGATACGGTCGGTCACAACGCGGGTCAGGTCGGGACGCAGGGCGCTGATGAACACAGCCTCAGCGTGCTTACCGGAGAACTGCTGGCCACGGCTGGATGCGCCAGCCTGGAAAATCACGGGGGTGCGCTGCGGGCTCGGCTCAGTCAGGGAGATGCCGGGTACGGAGAAGTACTTGCCCTTGTGACCAATCGGGTGGACCTTGGAGGGGTCAGCGTAGATGCCGCGCTCGCGGTCCTTGATGACTGCGCCGTCTTCCCAGGAGCCTTCCCACAGCTTGTAGCAGACGTCCAGGAACTCGTCGGCGATTTCGTAGCGCTCGTCGTGCGGAATCTGGGTGGGCAGGCCCTGGTTCTCAGCAGCCGAAGGCAGGTAAGAGGTCACAACGTTGAAGCCGACGCGGCCCTCGGTGAGGTGGTCGAGGGAGGCGTAGCGGCGAGCCAGAGTGTAGGGCTGCTCGAAAGTAGCGGCAGCAGTCACGCCGAAGCCGAGGTGCTCGGTCACTGCAGCCATTGCAGAAATCTGGGTTGCGGGATCGTTCACGGGAACCTGAGCGGCACCCTCAATGGCGGGAGCGGCAGAGTTCTTGTACACGTCGTAGATGCCGACCACGTCAGCGATGAACACGGCGTCAAACAGGCCGCGCTCAAGGGTCTTAGCCAGGTCAGTCCAGTACTTGATGGTGTTGTACTCGGTTGCGCGGGAGCGCGGGTGACGCCAGAGGTCGAAGCTCTGGTGACCAATGCAGGTCATTTCGAATGCGTTAACTACGATGCGCTTCTTCTGCTCAGCCATCGATTTTCCTTTCGCGAATGATCGGGGACGATCGGGTTAGTGCCCTGCACCCCGCGCGCCGCCTCCTTCTTGCCTTCTGCGTTCGGTGGTGGCCTTCGTGCAGGTGGCGCGTTCGCGCCGTACTTGCCTCGTAACGTTGAGGCCAGATCATCATCTGGGGCACCCCGCTACGGGAGAGGGTTGCCGCCCGGCTAGCCAGAGCTTAGCGCCGGGACTCATGATCTCGTGGTTTGAGTGTACGGGGCGCACGGGAGGGAGGTCACGTTTGTGACGAAAAAATCTTTTTGTGACGTGGAACCGAAATATTTCGTGATAAATGCGAAATATACGGTCATAGAAATTCATACGCGCCCGCCGGGTTGATTGAGGCACGCCACAGCCCATAGGGTGGGAGAAGCAAACCATCCAGAGCGACTGAGAGACCTGGCTCCACGACGTCGCAGCAACCGGCACGGATTCTTCCGCCCCCGGTGCTAACGCCAGGAACGATGGAAGTGACATGACACTCAACAGTGCAGTAACTGACGTACCCACCAGTGAAAAGAACGGCCGCCGTGCCGTATCCACCGCCGCCGTCCCCTTGAGCTTTGAAGGCGTCGGACAATCTTTCCCCGTGCCCGGCGGAACCCACGAAGTTCTTCGCGGAGTCTCCTTCACCGCAGCCCCCGGCGAGATTATCTCCGTCATCGGCTCCTCCGGATGCGGCAAATCCACTCTCCTGCGTGCAGCAGCAGGCCTGAACCGCATCACCGCAGGTACCGTGCGTATCGGCGAGAAGGCAGTGACCGGCCTCGACCCCCGCGTAGCTATCGGCTTTCAGGAACCGCGCCTGCTCCCCTGGCGCACCGTCGCCGACAACGTGGCTCTCGGACTACCGCAGGGCACCAAAAAATCTGAAGGCGCAGCATCCGTAGCGCGCCTGCTCGACCTGGTCGGCCTGGGCGAATACGCAACCCACCGTCCCAAGGAAATTTCAGGCGGTATGGCTCAGCGCGTGTCCCTGGCGCGAGCGCTCGCACGCAACCCCGGCGTGCTACTGCTCGACGAGCCCTTCGGTGCTCTGGACGCGCTGACCCGCATCAACATGCAGGATTTGCTGTTGGACGTGCACCGTCAAGACCCGACCACGATTCTGCTGGTCACCCACGATGTGGAAGAGGCGCTGTACCTCTCTGACCGGGTGATTGTCCTCGGTAAGGACACCCCGGAGGCGCCCGCCACCATCCAGCGCATTGTGACCGTTGACCGTTCTCACCCGCGTGACCGCGCCGATGCAGAGATCACGGCGCTGCGCAGCGAACTGCTGGCTGAGCTCGGCGTGGAAGATAACGCCTAAAGCCGCCACGCAACACATTTCTCACACATCACATCATCATCTTCAGAAGCGAAAAGATTTCATCATGACTTACTCCCCGTCTCGCCGTACCGCCCTCAAGTCCCTTGCCGCAGCCGCCGCTTTTGCTACTCTGCTCAGCGCCTGCGCTGGCGAAGGTTCCGGTTCCGCTAACGCCTCCGGTGCTGCCGGTGGTGGCAATCAGAACACCGTGACCATTGACTACGCGACCTACAACCCGCTGTCCCTGATTATCCGCAAGAAGGGTTGGCTTGAGACCGCCCTTGCCGCGGAGGGTAAGAAGGTTGAGTGGGTCAAGTCGGCTGGTTCGAACAAGGCGAATGAGGCGCTGCGTAGCGGCAATATTGATGTTGGCTCGACCGCCGGTTCGGCGGCACTGCTGGCACGCGCTAATGGCTCCCCCATCAAGGTCATTAGCCTCTACTCGCAGCCGGAATGGTCGGCTCTGGTGACCCGCAAGGATTCGGGCATCACCAAGGTTGCGGATCTGAAGGGTAAGACCGTTGCCGTGACCAAGGGTACCGACCCGTACTTCCTGCTGCTGCAGGCACTCAAGCAGGAGGGTATTTCCGCTTCGGATCTGACCATTCAGAACCTGCAGCACGCCGACGGCCGCACCGCCCTGGATAACGGTCAGGTCAACGCGTGGAGCGGCCTGGACCCGATCATGGCTGCCGCCGAGGTGGAAAGCGGCGACGTGCTCTTCTACCGCAACCTGAACTTCAACACCTACGGTTTCCTGAACGCGACCGAGAAGTTCATTCAGTCCAACCCGACCGCCGCACAGGCCATCGTGGACGTGTACGAGTACGCTCGCGCCTGGGCTAAGAAGAACCCCGAAGAGGCTGTGAAGATTGTCGAGGAGGAGTCCGGCATTAAGCACGAGACCGCCCAGGTCGTCATGGAGCGCACCCACCTGGATATCGACCCGGTTCCGGGCGCTAAGCAGGTTGAGGTTCTCAAGGGCGTCGGCCCGATCCTGGTGGAGTCCGGCGACGTTCCCTCCCAGTCCGACGTGGACAAGGCCCTGAACAGCATCGTGGACGACCAGTTCGCGAAGAAGGCTGACAGCGCCGCAGTCGAGAAGATTGCCAAGGCGGTGGAGAAGTAATGACCGCCGCAACGATTACCGCCGCCTCCAGCGCTCACGCTGAGCGTGCCGAGAAGCGTGCCTCTTCCGTGAAGTTGCCGTCGAACCCGTTCGCCGGTAAGCAGTACCTGGGCCTGATTCTTCCCCTGGCGCTGATTGCGCTCTGGTATATTCTGAGCACCAACGGCGTGTTCACGCAGGTCCAGCTGCCCTCCCCCGACCGTGTGGTGGGCGCCGGTATCGAGCTGGCGCAGCGCGGTGAGCTGGCCAAGCACGTCGCGATTTCGACCCAGCGCGTGCTGATTGGCTTCGGCATCGGCGCGGTACTCGGCCTGGTGCTGGGATCGCTGATTGGCTTGTCGGCCCCGGTGCGCGTGTTCGTCGCCCCGACCATCGGCGCTCTGCGCGCAGTCCCCTCACTCGCGTGGGTCCCGCTGCTTCTGCTGTGGATTGGCATCGGCGAGAACTCGAAGGTGACCCTCGTGGCCATCGGCGCGTTCTTCCCCGTGTACACCACGGTTTCCGCAGCCCTCGCCCACGTGGACCCCAAGCTCGTGGAGATGGCCCGCGCCTTCGGCCTGAAGGGTCTGCGCCTGTTCACCACGGTTCAGCTTCCCGCGGTTCTGCCGTCGGTTGTTTCGGGTCTGCGTCTGGCGCTGGCTCAGGCGTGGCTGTTCCTGGTCGCCGCTGAGTTGCTGGGTGCGTCCATGGGTCTGGGTTACCTGCTGACCGACTCGCAGAACAACGGCCGCACCGACCGCCTGCTGCTGGCTATTGTGGCGCTGGCGGTGCTCGGTAAGATTACCGACGCGCTGGTGGGTGTTTTCGAGCGCTGGGTGAAGGCGAAGTACCCCAGCAACTAATAGAGAAGGCTCGGCGTTCATGCTGAGTTTTAGGAGAGATGTCCGCCGCGTGGTTGCTCCCGACAGTGAGCAAATCATCGCTACGCGCCGGAGAAAGAAGTCGGCGGGGAAACCTGTCGCCTACTGAATGATGATGATGTGCCCCGCCCCGCGCCCCACAGCAGTGAGCGCGGGGCGGGGTCTTTAAATATGTCGTTATATTACGAACCGATACACAGCACACCGAATATGACGGTTCCCTTTGCGTCCACCCCCTCGGGCGCGCTTTACTAAGAAGGCAAACCATCCAGAGCGACCGAGAGACCTGGCTCCGTGACGTCGCAGCAACCCCCTCGCCAACGCACACACAGACCCCACGGTCACACAGACAGCGGCACGGCGAGCAAGGGTGCTAATGCCAGCAACCGATGGGAGAATAATGGGACTGCCCACCCCCTACTCGTTCACCGACCCGCTGAACCCCACCCCGAACCCCGCCCTCGAATCTGACGAGGCGCGCGTCGCGTTCTGGGAGAAGCAGGCGCAGCGACTCACCTGGGCTGAGCCCTGGCACACCGCGCACCGCTTCGAGAAGCCGAAGTCCCTCGGCTTCGATGAGGAAGGCATCGAACAGTTCACGATCCCCGAAATTAAGTGGTTCGAGGGCGGCAAGCTGAACGTCGCCTACAACTGCGTAGACCGCCACGTGGAGGCGGGCCGCGGCGACAAGGTAGCCCTCTACTTTGAAGGTGAACCCGGCGACCGTGAAGCCATCACCTACGCCGAACTGCAGCGCCGCATCGCGAAGGCTGCGAACGGACTGCTGTCCCTGGGCGTGCGCAAGGGTGACCGTGTGGTCATCTACCTGCCCGTCATCCCCGAAACCATTATTTTCACTCTCGCCTGCGCGCGTATTGGCGCGATCCATTCCCTCGTCTTCGGTGGTTTCTCCGCTGAGGCGCTGAAGTTCCGTGTGGAAGACACCGGCGCGAAGGTTCTCATCACCACCGACGGTCAGAACCGCCGCGGCAAGGTCGTTCCCGTGAAGGTGAACGCCGACGAAGCATGCTCCGGTGAGAACAACATTGAGCACGTTATCGTGGTGGACCGCACCAGCGCCTCCGACCCGGTAGCGCACGCCGCTGTGCCGTGGACTGAGGGCCGCGACGTCTGGTACCACGACCTGGTTGACGACCAGCCGGACACCCACGCCTACGAACTGCATGACGCAGAGGATCCGCTGTTCATTATTTACACCTCCGGTACGACCGGTAAGCCCAAGGGTCTGGTGCACACCATGGCTGGATACCTGGTGCAGACCGCGTACACCCACGCGCTGCTCTACGATCTGCTGCCGGATTACGTGGACGAGAACGGCGTGCTGCGCCCCGACGAGCTGTCGGCGGTCAACGACCCGGAAAAGGTTGAGTCCACCGTTCACTGGTGCACCGCCGACCTGGCGTGGGTTACCGCGCACACCTACGAAATTTACGGCCCGCTGGTCAACGGTGCGTCCGAGGTGATTTACGAGGGCACCCCGAACACCCCGCACTACGGCCGCCACTTTGAGGTTATCGAACGCTACGGCGTGACCAACTACTACACCGCCCCGACCCTGATTCGTTCCCTCATGGGTGCGTTCCCGAACGGCCCGGAGCCCGGCAAGTACGATTTCTCGACCGTGCGCCTGCTCGGCTCGGTGGGTGAATCCATTAACCCGGAGGCGTGGCGCTGGCTGCGCGAGCACGTGGGCGGCGGCACCGCGGCGTTCATCGACACCTGGTGGCAGTCCGAGACCGGTTCGACCGTATGCTCCCCGCGCCCGCACGACCCGGCATTCGCACCCGAGGGCACCTACCCGGAGGGCACCCCGCACTGCACTCCCCTGCCCGGTTGCGCTACCCGCGCCGTTCCCGGCGTGTCCACCCGCGTG
Source organism: Rothia sp. HMSC061C12 (assembly GCF_001815755.1). NCBI lineage: Bacteria > Bacillati > Actinomycetota > Actinomycetes > Micrococcales > Micrococcaceae > Rothia > Rothia sp. HMSC061C12. The sequence goes on along the minus strand of NZ_KV821831.1, from coordinate 12,818 downwards.
GTGGATGAGCACGGCGACCCGGTCGAACCCGGCAAGCAGGGCTTCATCGTGGTCGATAAGATTGGCCCCTCGATGGCTCGTACCGTGTGGCAGAACCCGCAGCGTTTCCTGGATTCCTATTGGCGTCACTACGGCGAGCGCGGCTGGTTCCTCGCTGGCGACGGCGCGAAGGAAGACGAAGAGGGTAACGTGTACATCCTCGGCCGTATTGATGACGTGATTAACATTTCGGGTCACCGCCTGTCCACGATTGAGATTGAGTCGGCTCTGGTGACTCACCCGGCTGTGGTTGAGGCTGGTGTCTGCCCCGTGGAGGATGAGCTGACCGGTCACCAGGCGGTCGCCTACGTGACGCTCACCGATGAGGGTAAGGACCTGACTGAGGATGAGCTGAAGGCGGCGCTGACCGCGCACGTGCGTGAGCACATTGGCCCGATTGCTAAGCCGAAGGACGTTGTGGCGGTTGCCGATATCCCGAAGACCCGTTCGGGTAAGATTACTCGCCGTCTGCTCGGTGAGCTGTACCAGGGCCGTTCTTTGGGCGATGTTTCTTCGCTGCAGAATGAGGAGGCGCTGGGCCACATTGCGCAGGTGCTGGTGGATACCGGCCGCGTGAGCGAGGCAGTCTAGGCTCTGTTGCTGGGCTGAGCACTGTGCCGAGCTGCACGCTGAGCTGGAAGCTGCATAGAGTAAAGGTGCGGATACCGAATGATGATTCGGTATCCGCACCTTTTGTTATACCGTTTTATTGAGCTGACAAGTCTCTTTATCGGCGGTGTGTAGACCGGTTAGATTCCGACCAGTCAGCCTACTTGATCAGGCCCAGCGAACGAGCGTGTTCGGCGGTAATACCGCTCGGCTCAATGTGCTCGGGGCCCTTGTCCTTCTCGGGGTGCTCGGTCGCCTGGAAGCGGATCATCTTCACATCGTTTGCGGCACCCAGGTTCGTAATCATGCCGTCACCGTTGAGGTCCACGGACACCGGCTCGGTGTCGATTTTGCCGTTGCCGTTGAAGTCAATCGGCTGGTTGGCGGGCTTGCCCTTGTACAGGAAGCCAGCCGCGCGGGGACCGAAGCCACGCGCCTCGTACAGCTTCGCCTCGTTGAGCATGCGGTATTCGGCGGTGGAGTAGCCGAAGTAGCGGCTACCGTCAGCCATGGGCACGCCGGTGAGGGTGTACTGGTAGTTCATGACGCTGTAGTAGTTGGGCTTGTAGTTGATTTCGTCCCAGCCGCCGTGGCTCAGTGCGAGGTTGTGGCCGAGCTCGTGCACGAACACTGCCACGCGGATGTTGCTGCTTGCCTCGCCCCAGAAGGTCGGGCCGACGGTGACCATAAAGTTACGACCGCCAAAGTTAGCGATACCGGAGGAGTAGCTGTTGTCGTAGTAGTCGCCCCAGATCATGTAGTGGAAGGTGCCTTCGCGGGCGGGGTTGAACTTACCTTCGGTTGCCTTGATTCGGTGGAGCGCCTTGAATTCGCTGTCGAGTGCCTGGTAGCTGATTTCGTTGCCGCCGCCGAGGTTGTACTTGGCGCTGCGGGCGTCACCGGCGTCCAGGTGGATGTTCACGCCGTGGGTGCCGTCGGGGTTGCGCAGGGGCAGGTCGGCGTAAATCTTGGTGATGCGGTCCAGCTCGTCTTCGCTGGGCAGCAGGCCTGCCATGTAGTCCATCTCAACGAAGATGTCCTTGTGGTTGGGGTCTGCGCCCAGTGCGGGGAAGTCGACATCGATTTTGCCGTCGCCGTCGGCGTCATAGCCCTTCATTTCCCAGGTATTGGGGATGCCGTCGCCGTCAATATCGGGGCTGTAGGCGTTTGCCGCGGGGGCTGCGATGGTGCCCAGGCAGAGCACTGCGAGGGAGGCAAGCGTGACGCGTGCGCTCTTCAGAAATGCCATGTTGTGTTCCTTAGTGTGTGGTGACCGGTGGTGTTTCGGTGGAGCTTGCCGGGAGGACGTTCTCCACGGTTTCCATGATGCTCCCGTTTCACGCGCTAGGTGAGCTGGGTGCCGTAATGTTCATACATTGAGGTAATAGTTGAGATAATTTTGAAGATGAGCTGAATTACATTAGAGTATCAGTAATTCAAATCACACGCATCACCACATTCTTAATGACAAGAGAGATCCCATGACTTCTTCCCCTAATACCGCGCGCAACCTGAACCGCCGCTCCCTCGTCAAGGGTGCCGTCTGGAGCGCCCCCGTTATCGCAACCGCCGCAGCGGTACCCGCCTACGCGGCATCCACCGACGCGCAGGAGACCCCGACCATGAGGTTCGGTGTCTTCACTCAGGCGTTCAACTCGAACCCCTCCAACGACTTTAATACCCGCTACGGCCTGGACTCCTACACTGTGCAGGTACCCAACATCACCGCAACCTCCACCACCCCGCAGAGCCGCGGCGGCGGCACTTTCACCCCCGGCGGTAGCGTCGGTGCAGGCCTGTACGGTGGTGCGGGCCTGTGGATTTCTGCACCCATCAACTCCAAGGGCGAGTTCCAGGGTAGCTCCTGGCTGTACCCTCAGGCGCACCTGCAGGTGACCTTCGAGTTCACTTTCCCCACCGCCGCGGATGTCACCGACCCGCTGCTGTGGGACACCGAGAACGACGTTGAGATCCCGGCACTCGCCAAGAGTGCGGGCGGCGCAAAGACCAACAACCCCGCCGTGGCGGCGTTCAACGGCATCGCATACACTGCGAAGTTCTACGAGCCGACCATCGAGGACAACGTCTGGACCGGCGTACTGGACATCCGCACCTCCGACTACCTGGAAGCCACCGCGAAGGACGGCGTGAGCTACGCGCAGGTTCTGGCTTCGCTGGTTCCGGTGTACTTCACCGAGGTGACCTCCAGCTACACCCTGACCACCACCGCTCAGATCACCAGCGGTAACGTCGCAATGCAGCTGACCGAGGGTGGCGAGTACACCTTCCAGGACCTGGCTGGTTTGCGCGCTTCGGCAACCATCAGCCGCTAACGCCACAGCAAGCAGAGAGGGGCCCGGCATCCATACTGGATGCCGGGCCCCTCTGCTTTAGGACTCAGCCTACCGGCTGCCGCCGAGGTAAATTGTCGCAAAAAGTAGTTCCCAAAAAAAGAGAACTGTATTACAATGTATATATAGTCTTTAGGAACGAGGTACCAACTATGGAAAACCTAGTAATTTCAGTCTTTAACACCGAAAGCGAAGCTTATCAGTCCTTTGCGGATTTGAAGGCTTTCCGCCAAACTCAGACGACCAAGGTTGCTCAAATCGCCCTGGTCAAAAATGAAAACGGTCATATCGTTGAAAAAGAACGCTATGATTTTGAAGATTCAACGACGGATGCAACCCTAAAAGGTGGCTTGCTCGGTGCAGTTATCGGGCTTTTGGGTGGTCCTATCGGCGTCTTGTTTGGTTATGGTATGGGTAGCCTCTATGGTTTGGCTGCTGGTGCTACCGTTGATACGGCAGAAGCTGGCCTGATTGACGTTGTTTCTCAGAAATTGACTAACGGTGAAACAGCCGTTGTTGCCTTGGTGCAAGAAGACAACGAAGCAGTCATCGATGCTTACTTCACCAAGTACGACACCCAAATCATGCGTTGGGATGTAGCAACCGTCGTAGCCGAAATCGAAGCAGCTCTGCAAGTCCAAGAAGACCTCTACAACCAGGCGCGTGCACAGATGAAGGCTGAACGTAAAGCCGAACGCAAGGCTAAGCGTGAAGAATTCAAGGCGAATGTCAAAGCAAAGTTTGACAAATTGGAAGCGTAAGCACCCAAGCATCTCATAAAAAATAGGCTATCTACTTCTGGTAGATAGCCTATTTTTTTTAAAAACTAGATTTTAGAAAGAGGAAGTGAGGATTTTGGCTCAAGATCTTGAACAAATCAAGGAAGACAATGGCAAAAATACCAAACTCAAGGTGGGGATTTTAGCCATCTCTCTTTCTCCAGGTGAATGTTGATGCCGGTGGTGCCGTTCGGGTTGCGGAGGGGAAGCTGGGCGAAGGATTCGGTGATGCGGTCCAGCTCTTCTTCGCTGGCGAGCAGGCCGGGCATGTAATCCATCTCCACGAAGATGTCCTTCTACAGCGGGTTATTGCGCTCTCACGAGGTTTCAACACCTCAGGGCAACAATAACCCGCTTCATCATACACAGAGTGCATCTAGTTTGTCCCGGTATTTGCACCGCATCTCAGGTTATGCACCGCTTATGCCGTAAAAGCGCTCTGATAAGCCTTCTATTTAGTGTTTTCTGACTCAGGCTCTGCCTCAGCGTTCTGCGCGGCAGCCTTCGCCTCGGAGGTCTTCTTGGAGGCATAGAACAGGCACACGACCGCGCCCACCGCCGCGGCAACCAGGGGCAGCATCATGGAATCAGCCATTGCCGCCGCGTAGGGTTCACGCAGGACCTGCGGAAGCACGCCTCCAGCAGCGCTGCCGTGAGAGCTACCGCCCGCTGCGGCAGCCGGACCCAACGCGGACAGGTGCGAGGTAATCGCAGAAGCCATAATCGTCGTAATCGCAGCCGAACCCAGCACCGACGCCATCTGGCGGGTCTCGTTGTACACGCCCGAACCGGCACCGGCACGCTGCGGCGGCAGGTTACGGGTCGCAGACACCGACAGCGGACCCCAAATGCAGGAGTTCGCCGCGCCCAGAATAATCATCGGACCAACCATCAGCCACAGGTTGCCGTCCGCAACCATCGTCGGGCGGAGCAGAGCAAAACCAACAACCATCAGCGTAAAGCCAATCACGGCAATCCACTTCGGGTCGTTACGGTTCAGACGCGCACCCACCACCGGCGCCAACGCGCCCGAGAACAACGCCATCGGGGCGGTCATCAGCGCAGCCTGGGTCGGGTCCAGGCCCTCCACCTGCTGCAGGTACAGGGTCAGCGGGAATGCCATGCTGATAGCGACCACGCCCATTGCCGCGATGGCCACATTCGACACGGAGAAGTTACGGTCGCTGAACAGGCTCAGCGGAACCAGCGGCTCACGCGGGTTAATAGCCTGCCAACCAATGAACAGACCCAGCACCAGAATGCCGGCAATAATCAGACCCCACACGCTCACCGCAATACCGGTGCCCAGGAACGAATCGGTCATGGTGCCCCAGTCGTAGGTGGCACCTTCCTGAATACCGAAAACTAGCAGGAACAGACCGACCGCCGAAAGCACCACGCCCAACCAGTCGAAGCTGTGCTTCTTCTGCTCGAACACCGGCACGTTACGCCACGCCAAGAACAGGCCGACCAGGCCAACCGGAATGTTGATGAAGAAGATCCAGCCCCAGCCGAGGGTATCCACCAGCACGCCGCCCAGAATCGGGCCGACCAGCGAGGCGACACCCGCAGTCGCACCCCAAATGCTCATGGCGACACCGCGCGCATTCGGCGGGAACATCAGCGTAATCAGAGACATGGTCTGCGGGGTCATCAGCGACGCGCCCAGGCCCTGCACCACGCGGGCGGTAATCAGCGACTCAACATTCGGCGACAGACCACACCACAGGGAGGCAAGCGTAAAAATAGCCATACCGATCATGTACAGGTTCTTCTGACCGAAGCGGTCACCCATACGGCCGGTAATGAGCAGCGGCACCGCATACGCCAGCAGGTAGGCGCTCGTCACCCACATGCCCGCCGACAGCGACGCATCCAAATCCTGCAGCATGTGCGGCAGGGCGATGGTGACAATATTGCCGTCCACCAGAATCATGAAGAAGCCAACAACCAGGGACCAGAGAGCAGGCCAGGGCTTGTACGGTGCCTTCGCCGGGTTACCGACGAGAGGCGCTTTCTTGGGGCGGGAACTCATGATCCTCCAGTGGATGAGCGTTGCGGGTACAGTCTGCGTGTTCAGCGTTGCCGCTAATAAATATCACCCCATCTTACTCCCCTTGTGGGCACGGCTCCGGTTGCTCTACCCTAATTCAGCTGTTCACGACGCGTGCGCGAGGCAACCAGGCAACAGGCGCCCTGATGCCACCCCGAAGCACTCTGAACCCACTAGACTGAAGCTATAAAGCTAATCCGGGCGCCGCAACCGGCGCTCACCCCCATCAAACCACCCTCAACGAGACGACCACGGGAGGACCCATGGGTTTCTTTGATTTCTTCACCGACCGCACCCCGGCAGAACCCGCCGAAATCCGCCTCGTCGCTTTCGTCAGCGGCAAAGTGCAGGGCGTGGGCTTCCGCTGGTGGTGCGCCGGAACCGCCAAGCCCATGGGGCTGACCGGCTACGCCGAAAACCTCGACGACGGGCGCGTGAAAGTCGTTGCGGAAGGTACCGCCGTCTCCTGCGCTCGCCTGGTAGATATTCTGCGCGGCGGCGACACCGCGGGCCGCGTGGATGAGGTGCTCGTCGAGTGGGAGGAGCCGTCCGGCTCGTTCCGCGGCTTCGGCATCAGGTAGCGCGGACTAAAGTAGCGCGGTTTAGCTAGCCCAGAGCTAGTCAGACCAGAGCGCCGCGAACTGGGCGCGGGTCATATCGGCGCGGCGCACCCGATGCTGCACCGGGTGGCCGTTCTCGTCGGGGCGGCGGGAGCTCGGGTCAATATCGTCGTAGATGCCGGTGAAACCCGCCTTAACCGCCACCCGTTCCGAGGGCTCGTTACCCGCCAGGGCGGTCCAGCGCACACTCTCAAGCCCCAAGCCAAGCGGGTCGAAAGCGTAGCCGAGGACGGCACGCAGCGCCTCGGTCATGTAGCCCTTGCCGCGCACTTTCGGGGCGGCATAATAGCCCAGTTCGGCGCGGGTTCCGGGGCTTTCGGGGGTGCCCTCGGGCAGGCGCAGTTCAATGGTCCCGGCAAACACGCCGGAGGCGTCAATCGCCCAGCGTTGAATCTGCCCGGCGGCAATCTGGCGGGCGGTGGTGAGCAGGTAGTCTTCGGCGTCGGCGCGCGTGTAGTTCAACGGGAGGCGGGTGTAGCGGAGGGTTTCTTCGTCGCGGCAGGATTCCACGATGTCGGGGATGTCCGCCTCGCACAGGTGGCGGAGGGTGAGGCGCTCGGTAATGAGTTCGGGCTGGTTGGGCTCTACGTGTTCGCTGTGCTCAGAAAAGTCGCTGTGTTCGGGGGTCATGATTCGAGCTTAAACCCTCAGGTTTGTACGCCGGAAAAGCTTTTGTGAGCATCCCAGGATACTCGGTGATGCAAATCATAGTTAAACCTTCGGGTTTTAATCCAACATCACTTGATTATTATGAATTATTCATAATAAAATAGTTATCGAGCCCGCCCACTGGGCAGTAAGAATAAGCGCCGCGCAACGAATCCGCGCGGCACAAAGCAGAAAGAAGAACACTATGGCAGTTCTGACCATCGGCGACCAGTTCCCCGCATACGAGCTCACCGGCGTTGTCCCCGGTAAGCTGGCTGACATCGAAGCAACCAAGCCCGAAGACTACTTCACCACCGTCTCCTCCGAGGGTCTGGACGAAGACACCTGGCGCGTCGTCTTCTTCTGGCCGAAGGACTTCACCTTCGTTTGCCCCACCGAGATTGCAGCATTCGGCAAGCTCGCTGACGAGTTCGAGGCACGCGACACCCAGGTGATTGGTGTTTCCGTTGACAACGAGTACACCCACTACGCATGGCGCCGCTCCCACGAAGAGCTCCTGGACCTGCCCATCGTCATGGCATCCGACCTCAAGCGTGAGCTGGTTAGCGCACTGGGCATCCTGAACAAGGACGGCGTTGCAGACCGCGCAACCTTCATCATCGACCCCCACAACACCATCCAGTCGGTCTCCATTACCGCTGACTCCGTCGGCCGTAACACCGACGAGGTGCTCCGCCAGCTGGACGCACTGCAGTCCGACGAGCTGTGCGCATGCAACTGGAAGAAGGGTGCAGAGACCATCGACGCATTCAAGGAGATGAAGTAATCCATGAGCATCGATAACCTGCGTTCGGCTCTGCCTTCCTACGCGAAGGACATGAACCTCAACCTGTCCTCCCTGCCCCGCATCACCTCCCTGTCCGAGCAGCAGCTCTGGGGCGCAATCCTCGCAACCGCAGCAGCAACCAAGGTTGACTCTGTTGTTGTTGAGATTGCTGCAGAGGCTAAGGAGCACCTGAGCGACACCGCTTACGAGGCTGCTCTGGGTGCTGCATCCATCATGGGCATGAACAACATCTTCTACCGCACCCGTGGCTTCCTGAACGGTGCATACGATGACCAGCGCGCAAACCTGCGTATGCAGATCATCGGTAAGAACGGTGGCATTGAGAAGCTGGACTTCGAGATGTTCGCTCTGGCAGTGTCCGCAGTCAACGGCTGCTCCCACTGCGTTGAGGCTCACGAGCACACCCTGCGTGAAGAGGGCGCAACCAAGGAGCAGGTCAACGACCTGATCCGTATTGCTGCAACCCTCGGTGGCGTGGCACAGGGCATTCAGCTGGCTGAGGCACTGGGCTAAACCACTAAACGTTAGAGCTTACACAGAAGCGGCGCATCCTTCCCTTTTCCGGGTCGGATGCGCCGCTTCCTTTATGCGCACATCAAGCCCTGCAGTAGCTAAAAACGCGTTGGACGGCTTTCCTAGCTCCCTCGATTTGGCGCTATACAATGCCTGTATGCGGTACTGTATTTTGGACTCCACCAGCCCTCTTCCCAGCGTAGAAGAACTTACTGAGCTTTACGATTCTGTGGGCTGGAGCGCCTATACCAAAACGCCCGAACGTCTCATCCCGATGTTGGAAGGGTCGCGGTATCTATACACCGCACGAGAGGCAACCACGGACGGAACGGGACGACTCGTCGGGCTAGTCCGCGCCGTCGGGGACGGACAATCTATCGCCTACATTCAGGACCTCCTAGTGCATCCACACGCCCAGCGTCAGGGCGTTGGCTCTGCGCTTCTAAAGCGTGTCATTGATGACTTTGACCGAGAAGACATTCGACAGCGACTCATTACTACCGACGTCGCTAGTGAACACGCCGTTGCGCTCTACAAATGCTACGGTTACGCCCCCGTAGAGGTAGCAGGATGCATCACCCTTGCATGCTATCGATGAGGCAATATCTCATACGGCTCGACTCGTTCAAACTGGCTGAGGCACTGGACTAAACCCACTCAGCGTTAGAGCACACACAGAAGCGGCGCATCCACCCCATCACGGGTCGGATGCGCCGCTTTGTTTTAACTACTTTTGGCTGTCCGCAGCGCCAATGCGCAGGGCTGCATCCCAGCTACTCGCCAGGCGCGTCGCCGCGGCCACCAGAGCCACCAGATCCTCGGCGTACACCGGGGTCGAGCGCACGCCCGCACACCAGTCAATCGTGCCCAAACCCAGCCAGGGCTTACCGGGGAAGAACTCGCGCCGCAGCGCCACGCGGCGCTTACCCAGGGCGCGGCGACCGGGCACGTACCCGCCGCGGCTGATGAACAGCGTCTCGCGGCCCTCGAACTCCACCAGCGCCTCCAGGGCCCTCAGCGCAGGAACCCAGCTCGGCTCCCCCACGCTCGCCAGGTCGGCCAGTTCGGGATACTCGCTCTCGTGCTCCGCCACGCTCACGCCCAGGATGTACTGGTAGCGCACCTGCCCGAGCTCCTGCGGCAGGCCGCGGTCAGCGGTCTGAATCGTGCCGCACAGGTGCCGAACGACCGGCTCACCTTCGGCGTTCACGCCGGTCAGGGGCTCGCCGTCCCGGTAGATTGCGGGGCCGTCCAGATAGAGCCCCACCGCGCCGGTACCCGTAATGTTGGGGCGCACCGACCAGCCGGGAAGCGCCTCCTCCAGACGGGGTACGATTCCCTGCAGGACCCCGAAAACTTCGTCGCGAGATACCGCCACAGCGGCTCCTTTCACCTTACGCAGATTTCGTCTAGTCCCAGCTTAGCGAGCGTTCCGGCTACGCGAAGGCAACCACACCATGAGCGCCGACAGCGCCGTGCCGGCAAACATCATGACCGCCATGGACTCCACCGCATTCAGGGGGCTCAACGCCAACAGTAGCGAAGAAATGATGCCGTTACCGTACTGGAAAGAACCCAGCGCAAAAACAATCATGACAGAACATTGGGGGTGGAGATTCACTCATTCTACGCCCATCTTTTAGCGCGTCCACAAGCTTCTTGGTTCCGTCTCAGAGCTCGTCATGAGCACCTTTCAAATAGGAGCAGGAGCGGCGGCGGGTCTACAATGAATCGGTGCCATATCAGGTGCGAGCACAGGCTGACAGAGCCGGATGCGGTGATAACGTCGTCACCCGACCCCCCCCCGTTGCGCGCTCCTCCCCTTGTCGGCACCCCACAGCACACATTACGCACGCAGGAGAGCCCATGCACGAGTTCTTTGACCCCGACCAGGTATTCCGCATCGTCGACATTGCCGCCGTTGTCGCCAACGGCCTGCTCGGCGGTGCCGTGGCGCGCGCCTTCCGATTCGACATCGTGGGCTTCCTGCTGCTCGCGGTCGCCTGCGGCATGGGCGGCGGTATGATCCGTGACATCCTGCTGAATTCGGGTCTGCCCGTGGCGCTCACCGACGGCGGCTACTGGGTGGGCGCTATCGGCTCCTCGATTCTGGCGTACAGCATCGATTTGAGTGCCCGCTGGGCGACCCGAACCATGCTCATCATTGACTTCATCGGCATGGGCGCGTGGGCGGCAACCGGCACCATTAAGTCCCTGAACCTGGGTCTGCACTGGCTGCCCGCTATCGCGCTGGGTGTGACCACCGCGGTCGGTGGCGGCGTTATTCGTGACATCATGGTCAACCGTATTCCGGCAATCTTTGGTGGTAACTCTCTGTACGCTACCGTGGCGTTTGTGGGTGCCGCCGAGACCGCCCTCGTGACGGGCCTATTCCACCGCCCGAACCTGGCGATGGGTCTGTCCATTCTGCTGTGTTTGGTGCTGGGTGTGCTCTCCCATATGAAGAATTGGCAGCTGCCGACCACTCCGGCTGAGCTTCGTGTGCCTCGCCCGCGCCTCTTCAATTTTGGTAAGCAGGAGGACCGCACCGTCGCTAATGAGGGCTGGTCGCCCGGTGAGCCGCTCACTGAGCAGCTTGAGGTTATTAACGCTGAGCAGCTGGAGGAGTACCGCCGCTCTAAGGGGCTTTCGGAATAAAAGCCAATATATGCTGAATATAGAATATGGGCTGGTTTCCGCTGGTCAGATGCTTATCTGACGGCAGAAAACAGCCCATATTTACTATATGCAGTACGGCTAAATCGTGTACTCGGTGCTGTCGTACACGGTCAGGAACTTGCGGATGCGCTCATCATCCGAGGCGAAGAAGCCGTTCGGCTCACCGTTATAGCGCAGGGTACCGTTCTCCAGGAACACGATACGGTCCGCAACCTTCTTCGCAAACGCCATATTGTGCGTCACGATGACCAGGGAGCGGCCCTCCTTCGCCAGCTGCATGAGCACGCGGATGACCTCCGCCTCCAGCTCGGGGTCCAGGGCGCTCGTCGGCTCATCAAAGAGCAGGTAAGAGGGCTCCAGCGCCAGGGCGCGGGCAATCGCCACACGCTGCTGCTGACCACCCGAAAGGGCATCCGGGTAGGAATCCACCTTATCGGCAAGACCCACCTTCGCCAGCAGCTCGCGGGCACGCTCCTGCGCCTGCTGAGCACTCAGAGTGCCGTTCAGGGTCGGGGCGAGCGCCACGTTCTTCAGCGCCGTATAGTTTGGGAACAGGTTGAACTGCTGGAACACCATCGCCGAGCGGGAGCGAATATCACGCACCTGCGCGTCGGTGAGCTTCTGACTGTAATCCACCTGCGCGTCATCAATGGTGAGCGTGCCGGACTGCGGGGTTTCCAGCAGGTTCAGGCAGCGCAGCAGGGTCGACTTGCCGCTACCGGAGGGGCCCAGAATCACCGTGGTCTCACCGTCGGGGATGTCCAGGCTGATGTTCTTGAGCACCTGCGTCTCGCCGAAGCTCTTCGACAGGGAATCAACGCTAAGCATTGTTGCTCCTCACGTAACGGTTGCTGTACTTCTCCAGGGCCGACTGCGCGGCGGTCAGCAGAGTGAAAATCACCAGGTAAATAATGGCGACTTCGGAGTACATTGCCAGCGGCTCGAAGGTACGCGACGCGATCTGCTTACCGGTCTGGAACAGGTCAACCATCGAAATAACCGACACCAGCGAGGTGCCCTTAATCAGGTCGATGAAGTTGTTGCCCAGGTTCGGCAGAGCAATGCGCACCGCCTGCGGAATAACCACGTGGCGCAGGGTCTGCATGCGGGTGAAGTTCAGGGTTGCCGCCGCCTCAAACTGGCCGCGCGGAATAGCCGCCACCGCGGAACGGAAGGTTTCCGCCACGTACGCGCCGGTGTGCAGGCTCATCGTGATGATCGCGGCACTCCACACGTCCAGGGCGATACCAACCTTCGGCAAGCCGTAGAAGACGATGAACAGCTGCACCAGCAGCGGGGTGCCACGGAAAACCCAGATATACAGCCACGCCAGCCAGTTCACCGGGGCGAAGCGGCTCGTGCGCGCGCCGGCGGAGATGATGCCCACCAGCAGCGCTAGCGCGAAGGAGATGAGCGATAGCGGAATGGTCACTGCCACCGTCGAGGTCAGCAGCTGCGGCAGTGATTCTGCCCAGAGGTTGAGGTAGCGTTCCATGCGCGGAACTCAGCTCCTTATGAGAGTGTTAGTTCTTCGGGGAGAGGTCTTCGCCCACGTACTTCTCGTAAATCGCCTTGATGTCACCGTTCTCCAGGTGCTTCTTCAGCGACTCATCGATAGCGTTACGCAGGGCATCCTGACCCTTAGGCAGCAGGATGGAGGAGTTGCTACCGGTGCCCAGGTCACCGGAGAGCAGGCGCAGGTTGGCGTCCGGGTGCTCC